>JBEHCB010000031.1:0-4140 GCA_041192885.1 Actinomycetota bacterium | reverse complement strand
AACGGCAAATACTGACTCAGGTCCGAGCGTTCGCCGCTGGCATGCACTGCACCACTGGCTGTGGCTTCGGCCCACGTGATGTGACCGATGACTAGGCGAAGCCACGTCACAGCATCGGTTTCAACCACCGCTCGCGGAGTGCCGCGGCGATGCGCACCACCGGCGACGGCCTGCACAGCGCCGAATGGCGGGATGCGCACCTCAACGCTGCGCCCAGGCGCAATGCGAACTAATTCATCCAGGGAAGCAAGCACTGTTTGTTGAGCCGCATCCCGATCCGACAGTCCACCGACGTCGTAATCCGCGAGCACTCGCGAAATGGCAACGGCAAGTTGGTCGTCGATCACGGTGTCACCTGACGGCGGTAGCGATGTCGTGGAAATATCTCGTTGAGCGAGCCGGCGATGACGAAATCAACGACGCGCATGTCTTCGACTGCGTAGTTCACGCCATGATTGCCGGCAGCGCGGCTTGCCATGGCGATCGCATTTGCTCCGCAGTCAAATGGAAAAGGCCATCAATCACCAGCACGCCGGAGTCAGTCACAGTGCCGACCGTTCTGCACTGCAATCCTTGTTTGGCGGCAGCGGCGTGAAGCGCGTCCACATCCGCAGCGGCGACCGTCACCAACGCCCGAGCTACCGATTCGCTGAACAGCGCAGTGAAGGCGTCTAGTTCCACGGGCAAAGTGACATCGACGCCGTAGTCGTTGCGCAACACCATTTCCGCAAGCGCGATGGCCAGGCCGCCGTCGCTGATGTCGTGAGCGCTGGTGAGGAATCCGCGACTGGCGTGAATGGTTGCAGCGAGCGCTTGTTCCGCCGATAGGTCGACCTTCGGCGGCATGCCGCCCAAGTGCCCATGCGCTGTACTGACCCACGCACCGCCGGCAATTTCATCGCGGGTCTGCCCTAACAACACAAGCGCATCGCCGGCTCGGCCGCCCTTGATGGACAACCGAGTTCGCACATCGTCAATGACTCCGAGGACGCCGACCACGGGCGTCGGGTGAATGGCTGTATCAGCGGTTTGGTTGTAAAGCGAAACATTCCCACCGGTGACCGGCGTACCCAACTCCAAGCACGCATCTGCCAGACCGCGGACGGCTTCAGCGAACTGCCACATCACGCCTGGATCTTCCGGCGAACCGAAGTTGAGGCAGTCGGTGACGGCCAACGGCATCGCGCCGGTGACTGCGACATTGCGGTATGCCTCGCTCAATGCCAACTGCGCACCTGCATAAGGATCCAAAGCGCCGAAGCGGCCGTTGCAATCCAGCGACACGGCAATCCCGCGATGAGTGGACTCGTCAACGCGCACGATGCCGGCGTCATCTGGCATCGCAAGGATGGTGTTGCCCAAGACATATCGGTCGTACTGCGATGTGATCCATTCGCGACTTGAAAGATTGGCTGAGCCCAGCAGCGTCAACAGCGCATCCGCCATGTCTGCTCCAGTTGCCGGGCGCGGGCACAGTTGCGGAGTTGGCTCAGCGGCTTGGCGGGCATCCAGCCAGTCAGGGCGCGCGAATGGACGCTCGTACACCGGACCGTCATGGGCGACTGTGCGCGGAGGCACATCGACGATCAGGTCGTCATGCCACCACACCTGCAAACGGTCGCTGTCAGTCACTTCGCCGATCACCGTCGCCAGCACATCCCAACGTCGGCAGATATCCATGAATGCGTCAATGTTCGCCGGCGCGACGACGGCCATCATCCGCTCCTGCGACTCGCTCATCAGGATCTCTTCCGGCGTCAAGGTCGCATCGCGCAACGGCACCCGCTCAAGATGAATACGCATGCCGCCGTCGCCGTTGCTGGCTAGTTCGCTTGTCGCGCACGACAAACCTGCTCCACCGAGGTCTTGGATGCCCTCGACCAACTCGGCTTTGAACATCGCCAAGGTGCACTCGATCAGCAGCTTCTCCATGAACGGATCGCCAACTTGCACTGCCGGGCGCTTGGCCGGTCCAGTTGAATCGAAGGATTCACTTGCCAGGACGCTTACTCCACCGATGCCGTCACCGCCGGTTCGGGCGCCGTAAAGGACGACGAGGTTGCCGGCGCCGCTGGCCTTCGCCAGGTGGATGTCTTCATGGCGCATGGCGCCGACACACAGCGCGTTCACCAGCGGATTGCCTTGGTAACAATCGTCGAACACTGCTTCGCCGCCGATATTCGGCAGTCCAAGACAGTTGCCATAACCGCCAACCCCCGCCACAACACCGCCGACCACACGCGGAGTGTCAGGGTGATCCGGCGCGCCGAAACGAAGTGAGTCCATCACGGCGATCGGACGTGCACCCATTGCCAAGATGTCGCGGACGATGCCGCCGACACCGGTCGCCGCGCCTTGATAAGGCTCGATGTATGACGGGTGGTTGTGCGATTCAACTTTGAATGTGACAGCCCAACCATCGCCGACATCCACGACTCCGGCGTTCTCGCCTATGCCAACCAGCAGTGCATCGGTCTGCGGCTGCTTCACGCCGAATTGTCGCAAGTGAACCTTGCTTGATTTGTAACTGCAGTGCTCACTCCACATGACGCTGTACATCGCAAGTTCCGCACTGGTCGGCCGGCGGTTGAGGATCTCGCGGATGCGCTGGTACTCGTCGGCCTTCAAGCCGAGCTCAGCCCAAGGTTGTGTTGCTTGCGAATCCGCTGTTGCACGCTCGACTGTGTCGACGGTGCGCGTCGACGCTGTTGTGCTCATGCGCTCACCTGTGCCGGTGCGATCCCTGCGCCTTCGAGGAATCGCACCACTGATGTGAAGAAGCCCAACCCGTCCTCACTTGGTCCGGTGAGCGAGTTGATGGCGTGCTCGGGGTGCGGCATCAAACCAACGACCGTCCGCGACTCGTTGGTGATGCCGGCGATATCGCGGTATGAACCGTTGGGGTTGACGCCGACATAGCGTGCAACCACTCGGTCATCTGCTTGCAACATGTCCAAAGTGGCGTTGTCGGCAACAAAGCCACCCTCGCCGTTCTTCACGGGGATGACGATCTCTTCGCCAGCCGAATAAGCAGAAGTCCACGCGGTGTTTGTTGATTCGATGCGGATTCGCTGATCACGGCAGATGAAATGAAGGTGGTTGTTGCGAATCAACGCACCTGGCAGCAGGTGGCTCTCGCAAAGAATCTGAAAGCCGTTGCAGATGCCGAGCACCGGCAGTCCATCGCGCGCGGCGTCAACAACCGCAGCCATCATCGGCGAGAACCTGGCGATCGCGCCGCACCGCAAGTAGTCGCCGTACGAGAAACCTCCGGGCAGGATCACCGCATCGCAACCGCTGATATCGGTGTCTGCGTGCCACAGTCGAACGACATCGGCACCTGCTGCGCCGGCAGCGCGGGCGGCATCGCCATCATCCAAAGAACCGGGGAAGGTCACCACCCCGACGCGGGGTGCGGTCACTGCTCTTCCTCAATGCGGAAGTCCTCAATCACCGGGTTTGCCAACAGTTCGCCGGCCAACTTCTGAAGCAACTGCTCGCGTTGCGAATCCAGGTCGCCGTCGATGTCGATGACGAACTGCTTGCCTTGGCGGACATCGGTGACGCCGGTAAGTCCCAATCGACCAAGAGCGCCACGCACTGCAGCACCTTGCGGGTCGAGGATTTCAGGTTTCAGCATTACGGTCACAACGATGCGCGCCACAGTCCAACCCTACCGAGCCTGATCCCTTCCGCCTGCGGGCACGAACTGCTCGGCCGTGCTCGCCTTGGCACCAGCCACGGGGCGGATTGCCGACGCTGGAAGTCAGTCCCGATGAGGCAACCACGAAGCGCAACAACGGCGATTTGTGAACGCCTGACTTACTGCACTAGATCAATCGAGGGGGCGGCCGGTGAGACGCTGATAGACCTCGAGGTAGCGGTCGCGGGTGCGTTCCACCACATCTGCGGGCAGCGAGGGAGGCGCCTCATCACCGTGACGGTTCCAGCCGGACTCCGCGCTGGTGAGCCAATCGCGGACATACTGCTTGTCGAATGATGGCTGCGGGCCGCCAGGCTGCCACTGGTCTGCTGGCCAATAACGGGAGGAATCTGGAGTCAGGACTTCGTCCCCCAAGACGATCGCCGAGTCATGCGCACGAACCCCGAACTCGAATTTTGTGTCAGCCAATAGCACCC
>JBEHCB010000030.1:0-9837 GCA_041192885.1 Actinomycetota bacterium | reverse complement strand
CATCGATTTCTGCCGTCGTGCCCGACGCAGCGGTTTCACCGTCATGTTGTGCACTGCGGCCGCAGTCCGTCACGTTCGCGCGATGTCGAGGCGTCGACGAAAGGAGCCATTAACACCGCGGATGGGCGTCGATGCCCGCTATGGCGTGATGCACATCCTCATCGCACATGCGCCACGGCGTTGGGTGTGGTGGTACCTGCTGCGCCTGACCGTCGGCTCGCTTGTGCGCGCCGGTGTGCAGTTGCTGCAGCGTGACATTCGCGGAGTTCGCGACCAAGTGGAAGCGCTAACCCGGCTTTACACGCATCCATCGCGAGTTCGCCTGTCTCGCAAGCGGGTCGCGGAAGCTGGACCGCCAGCAGCAAGCGAGCGCGCACTTGTGTTGCCGTGGCGCCAGCGATGGCGGATGGCATGGCATGCGTTCGGATCCCTCGTCGAGAGAGTGACGGCGATTCCGGACTCGCAAGCTTCCCCGATTTTTCTGCCCGAGCAAGATGGCGCTGACACGGTGCCTGGGATCAGCCGCCGCCGCCAGGTGTGGCAGCGAATCCTTCACCGCCCGCTGACGATGGTGGTCGCTGCAACCACCATCGTCGCATTGGTCCGCGGTGGTGCATTGTTGTTTTCAAGCGCGCCTTTGGCAGCTCCGAGATTGGCAGATACCAGCGCGAGCAGTTGGTCGCTGCTGTCTGCCTATGCGGCAGGTTGGCATGACATCGGCCGCGGAGTCGATACCGCTGCGCCGGGGTGGATGTTGGTCCTGGGCTTCCTGGCGTTGCCATTCCTCGGGCATGTCAGCGGGCTGTTGGCGTTCGTGATCGTGTTCTTCGTGCCCTTGATGACATTGGTGACAGCCCTCGCACTGCGCATTTTCATCCGCTCTGCCTGGGTGTCGGCGACCGTCGCGCTGCTCGTGGCGTTAAGTCCGGTTTTCACTGTGGCCGCTGGTGACGGGGATATCGCTACCTTGCTGGGTGCACTAGCGATTGTCACGGTGTTGCGACTTGCTGCGCGTGCGTACCGGACAGGCGAGTGGTCGACGACTATGGCTGTTGCTATCGCGGCAAGCGCATTGCTAGCACTCAGTCCGATTGCGTGGCTGCAGGTGGTCGCGCTGCTTGCGGGTTTCCTGCTGTGGCGACGGTGCGATGGCGGCGTGTGGTTCAAGTGGTTCGCTGCAGTCTGCACCAGCATCGCGTTGCTGATGCCGTGGCCGCTGGCGTTCGTCCGCCGCCCGTGGGCAGCACTGCTGGATGCCGGGCCTGCTGATGCTGCCGTGGCCACCGACCCATGGGCATTCGCCAGTAGCAGTGCTCACGAATTGCGATGGTGGATGGTGGGCCTCAGCGTCGCGGCGCTGCTGGCGTTGGTGCGCCCGCAAAGTCGGCGAGCGGTACTCGGGGTCTGGACCGCGGCTCTGCTGCTGCTGATTGTCTATATCGCCGGCTCGCGCACCACATTGATCGTCAGCGGTGTGCCTGATGCAGTGCACCCATCTGTGCACTCGGCTGTCGTCTTGTGGTCGCTAGGAGCAGGTGCATGTATCGCGCTGGCGTGCGATGGGCTGTTGGCGCAGGTGCGAAGTTCCGATGTGGGAGCGGTCCATGTCTCGGCAGCGTTGGCAACAGTCGCAGTCGCAGCATTCGCTTTCGGTGCGGTTGCTGCCTATGTGCCAACGACGCAATCCCAGGTGGTGCGAGGTCGGCAGCTGACCGTGCCAGAGTTCGTTGCCATCGATTTGCTGCGACCTTTGCGACCCCGTGCGCTGGTGTTGCGGGCCGACGATCCGAATCCAGTGGAGTTCTATGTCGCCGCACGGCCGGCTCGCTCATTGGGTGACGCCGACATGTTGCGAGTGACGTCACCCGATGAATCTCTGGCCGGGGCGGTCGCAACCTTGGTGTCTGTTGGTGAGCCCTTCGCTGGCGCGCGAATCCGCGCCGCCGCGCTACTCGCAGACGCGGCGATCAAGTACATCGTGTTGCCTGATGACGGTGTCGGTGCGGAAGACATCGCCACCGCTGTCGCCGCGACACCGGGGCTGAAGGCGATGACCACCGCTGGCGAACAGCAGCCGAACTGGGTGTGGCGCGTCACTGCGTTCGCGGGTCGCGCCAGTTTCGCCAAGCCTGATGTCATGGATCGCACAGCGGTGCGCGAATTCGATGTCGGTCGCGGTCCTGGATTCTTGGACATCCGCGGCACCGCTAAGCGCCCGGCGATGAGAGCAGGCGATATCCGGATTGCCGATGGCACCAGTGGTTGGCGAGCAAGTATCGATGGGGAGATGGCAGTTGTCGGACGCAGCGCCAGCGGCGCCGTCACAATCGGCTTGGCCACGACTGCCCAAACGAGGGTGCACATCTGGCGCGATGACAGCATCCGCCGCTGGTGGATCGCGGGCCAGGTTCTGCTGTGGTTACTAGTGCTGGTCATGGCGCTGCCCAGCAGGCACCGCGTGGCTGCTGCTGATGAGGATGGCGACTCATGACCCTGCCTTCGACCGATGATGCGGCAGTGCGTCGCTCGCCGCGAAGCGGATCTGCCTGGTTGATCACCGTGGCAATCGCCATATCGATGGTTGGTGCGGCGTTCCTGCCCAGCTGGACTTTCACCGACCCGGCGGTGAAGTCGCGGAAGACCACAGTCAGCACCGTGACGCTGGTTTGTTCGACTGCGCCGAGTGCTAAGAGGTCGAGCTTGACGGTCGTTGCACAAGGCGCGGGCAAAGAAGCCATCAGCATCACCGGATATCCGCGGCCTTCACTGCGCAAAGTCAGCGGAGACCAGCGCTTCACGATCGCCATGCCGAAGAAGGTGCGATTCGTTGCACTGCGTGTGGACCCGAGCGCTGTTGACACAGCGCAGGCGACCATGACTAGCAGAGACACCAGTCGACTTAGCCGGGGAGTCGCATCCCAAGTGTGCGCCCCAGCGTCAACCCAGTGGTGGTTCGCCGGCGCCGCTGGCACCTTGGGTCGAGACGATGTGTTGTTGTTGTCCAATCCTGAGTCCGCTGCAGCGATAGTGAACGTCGAGTTCGTCACTGACCACGGCGTGATGACCCCCGCCCCTGCGCAAGGAATCAATGTTGCTCCCTATGGCCAACGAGTGATCAGGCTCAACTCGTTGATTGCCGGTCGTGCTGCCGCTGCCGTTCACGTCACAACGACGGGCGGTCGAATCCACGCCAGTGTCTTCGCGCGGGCTTCTTCAGGCCGCTTCTCCGTGGGCAGCGAATGGTTGCCGGCAACTTCACCGGACGCAACCGTGATCCCTTTGCCTTCGGATGTCGGGCCGGCTGCGTTGATTGTTGCGGCGCCAATGGACGCTGCGTCAGTCAAAGTCGTTGCCCTTGGTGCAAACGGGCAATTCTCGCCGGCCGGCCTGGAAACATTCGCAATTCCGGCCGGTCACGCTCGCAGAGTGCGCATGCCCGACATCGCATCCAATGCCTCAGCCCTGCTGATCTCGTCGAGCACCCCTGTGGTTGCGGGATATGTGGCGAAGGTCGAGATGGACAGCGCGCAACGCATTGGTGACATCGTCGCTGCCGGCGCCATGAAGCCGATGCGATCGGATCAGACGATCGCCGCTGGCGGCTTCCCTCGCGGTCGCACTGCGGTCATCGCCGCCGGCTCCCGGCAAGCCGTGTCGGGCATGATGACTGTTTCCGCCGGCGGTCGCACCGATCGCGTTGCGTTCAGTGTTCCGGCCGGCAGCGCTCGCCGTCTGCAATTGCCGACGACCAGCTCGGATGCATTCATCCATGCGACTCCGGACAAGGGAAGCGGGCCGTACACGCTCTACATCGCAACCCGGGCCAACGACGGAGCGCAGCGTGATGCGGCGTCATTAACAGCGACAGTCCGCAGCACCTCTGTGGTGTTGCGCGCTGTGGTCAATGTTCCCTAAGCGCCCTGTCGAGGTAATGGCGCGCATCCGAGACGTAGTCCCGCGCTGCACGATGGCACAACAAAGCCGTTGTCGACGTTGTTCGAGGCGGCGTGGCAGGCGGTGGCAGCGCGCATCGCGCCCTAGTCTGATGTTCACCATGAAGACCAATCGTCGGTGTTCGCGTCCGGGGTGCACCCGCACAGCGGTTGCGACATTGACTTATGTGTATGCCGAGAGCACGGCCGTGCTTGGACCATTGGCCACCTACGCGGAACCGCACTGTTACGACTTGTGCAGCAACCACAGCGAACGTCTGACAGCGCCGCGTGGGTGGGAACTTGTGCGGCTGGAACCGGATCCGGCTGCACTGCTGCCAAGCCACTCCGATCTCGAGGCACTTGCAGATCTCGTGAGGAACGCAGCAGCGCAAGCTCAAAGCGTTGAACCTCAAGCCGAGCAACAGGTTGGGCGTCGAGGACACCTGCGCGTCATCCGCAACGACGACTACACGTCTTGATTGCGACAATCTTCCGGTTAATGCCGCCGCTAGGCTGACAACATGACTGCTGTGAAGCGAAGCGCCGCCGACATTTCCGCTGTCGTCAAGGCTTACGACGTTCGTGGGGTGTTCCCGGACCAATTCGATGATGACTTTTTCAGGGATCTAGGAACGGCGTTCGTGAAAGTCGTCGGCAGCGGTGATTTGGACGGCCGCCCGACCGTGGTCGTTGGTCACGACATGCGGCCATCGGCCGCTTCCATCGTCGCCCAATTCGCCGAGGGTGTTACGCGCATGGGTGTGGATGTGCTGGTCATCGGTTTGTGCTCCACTGACGGGCTGTATTTCGCCAGCGGTTCGTTGAACTTGCCCGGCGCCATGTTCACCGCCAGCCACAACCCGGCTGAGTACAACGGCGCGAAGTTCTGCAGGGCCGGTGCGGCGCCCGTCGGGCAGGACACCGGGTTGCGGCAGATGGCGCAACTGCTCACCGAACCTGTTGCAGCAGCTGCCGAGCAATCTGGCATCGTCACCCACCGGGACTTGCTGGCCGACTACGCCGCCTTCTTGCATCGCAGCGTCGATCTTTCTGGCATCCGTCCGTTGAAAGTTGTGGTTGACGCGGGCAACGGCATGGCAGGGCTGACTGTTCCTGCGGTCTTCTCTGGTGTGCCGTTGACAATCGAACCGATGTATTTCGAGCTCGATGGCAGCTTTCCCAACCACGAGGCCAATCCGATCGATCCGGAGAACATGCGCGATCTGCAAGCGCGAGTTCGCGAGACAGGCGCCGACGTAGGTCTGGCTTTCGACGGTGATGCAGATCGCTGTTTCGTGGTGGACGAATCGGGCGAGATCGTGGACCCGTCCACTCTGACAGCGCTGATTGCCGCGCGTGAATTGGCATCGCACCCAGGTGCGGCCGTGATTTATAACCTCATCTGTTCTCGAGCGGTGCCAGACACCATCGCTGCAGCCGGCGGCGTGGCAGTTCGCAGTCGGGTTGGGCACTCGTTCATCAAAGCGGACATGGCGCAGCACGATGCGATTTTCGGAGGTGAGCACAGCGGTCACTTCTACTTCCGCGATTTCTGGCGCGCCGACTCCGGGATCTTGGCCGCATTCCATCTTCTCGCAGCCCTTGGTGAAACCGCTGAGGGAACCAGGCTGTCAACCTTGCTTGCCCCTTACGCCACCTGGCACCGTTCCGGTGAGATCAACTCGACGGTGGCGGATGTTTCCGCGTCAGTGGCTGCGATCGAGCAACATTGGTCGGCAGCGGGTGCACAGATCGATCACCTCGATGGCATCACTGTCAGCGCTGATGACTGGTGGTTCAACGTCCGGCCTAGCAACACCGAACCGCTGCTGCGCCTTAACGTCGAAGCTCGAAGTTCCGAAACTCTCGAGCGGGTCGTAGACCAGGCGTTGTCGGTCATCCGCGCCTAGTCGAGAACTCCAAGCGCTTAGGCTGGCACCGTGCCCATCTCCAAGACCTTGCTGAATGTCCTGGTCTGCCCGGCGACAGACCACGGGAGCCTGGTGCAAGAAGAGTTTCGGGGTGAAGCTGTGCTTCGATGCCAGTCCTGTAGCCGCCGTTACCCAGTGGATGGTTCCATCCCTGTGCTGTTGCTGGCACATGCGCGTGACAGCGAGGACGAATCGACGCCACATCACGAGCAGACTGATGCGCACTAACGCGCCGGGTTCCGCGTTGCGGAGCGCGAGTCGAAGTCAATGAGCGCCGACGGCAGCCGCCGGGCGGTATTGGCGGCGATGGCTGCCAACGCTGGTATCGCCGCGACCAAGGGTGTCGCATTTGCTTTCAGCGGCAGCGCTGCCATGTTGTCCGAAGCGATTCACTCCGCCGCAGACACCGTGAACCAAGCGCTGCTGCTGCTCGGAGCGTCACAAGCTCGTCGTGAGCCAACCCTGAACCGGCCGTTCGGCTACGGCCGGATTCGCTATATCGCCGCCTTCGTCGTGGCAGTCATCTTGTTCCTCGGAGGCGGTTTGTTCTCCATCTACGAGGGAATTCATAAATGGCAGCATCCTGAATTCGATGTAAGTGCCGCCTGGTTGCCGATCACCGTGCTGGCCTGCGGTTTGGTGCTGGAGAGTTTCTCGTTGCGCACGGCCCTTGCCGCTGCGAAAGAAGCTCGCGGACGTCAATCACTTCGTCGTTTTATCAAGGTGACCCGGCAACCGGAGTTGCCGGTGGTGCTTTTGGAAGACATTGGCGCCTTGATGGGTTTGGTCATCGCGTTGGCTGCGGTCTTGCTCTCGCTGCTTACTGGCAATGCCCGATGGGATGGCGTCGGGGCCGTGTTTGTTGGCGCGTTGCTGGTGGCTGTCGCGCTGATCTTGTTCATCGAGCTGTTCAGCATGTTGGTGGGGGAATCCGCATTGCCGGAAGTCGAGTCGGTGATCCGCGAGTGCGCTGAGGGGGAAACATCATTCGTGTCGATCATCCACATGCGCACCTCGCATATGAGCCCTGATGAACTGCTGGTCGGCATCAAAGTTGCAGTTGAACCCTCAGCTCTTGCACGAGATATCGCCGCCGCCGTGGATCGCGTCGAGGCCGCGATCCGTGCACGGGTGCCTGCAGCGGCGTGGATTTACATCGAAGCCGATGTGCTCGACCCTGCTCGCCACTCACAACGCAGTTGAGCCACCGCGCAGCGCCGCCCGTGAACGAGCGCAATTGCGCTCCGCCCTGACACAATGCCGCCATGACCGCGATTGATGACGCTCCCGTGCGCGCCACCACCGTCACCACAGCCGCTGGCCGCGAGCTGGACTTCTGCGTGGCAGACCTGTCGCTCGCCGCTGCCGGCCGCGACCAAATCAGGCTGGCCGAGCACGAGATGCCCGGTTTGATGTCGATGCGGTCGATGTATGGGGATTCCAAGCCATTGCGAGGTGCCCGCATCACCGGCAGCCTGCACATGACTGTGCAGACCGCTGTGCTGATCGAGACCTTGGTGCAGCTCGGAGCCGATGTGCGTTGGGCATCGTGCAACATCTTCTCGACCCAGGACGAAGCCGCCGCCGCGGTTGTCGTCGGTCCCGCTGGCACGCCGACCAGCCCAGCGGGTGTGCCGGTGTATGCGTGGAAGGGCGAGACCCTCGGCGAATACTGGTGGTGCACCGAGCAAGTGCTGCGCTGGCCAGATGGCGGCGGCCCCAACATGCTCCTCGACGACGGTGGCGACGCTACCTTGTTCGTGCACAAAGCTGCGGAGTTCGAAGCCAGCGGCCAGGTGCCTTCATCGCAGCCGTCGGATAGTGAGGAGTACGGCGTCATTCTCGACACTTTGCGGATGGCGCTGCGCGAATCAGGTAGCACCTGGCGCGACTTGGCTGCTGGGATCAAGGGAGTCACCGAAGAGACCACCACCGGCGTGCACCGCTTGTATGAGATGGACCGCGCTGGCTCGCTTCTGTTCCCGGCAATCAACGTCAACGACTCGGTGACTAAGAGCAAGTTCGACAACAAATACGGCTGCCGTCACTCGCTTATCGATGGGATCAACCGGGCGACCGATGTCTTGATCGGCGGCAAGCTCGCTGTCGTTTGCGGATATGGCGATGTGGGCAAAGGTTGCGCTGAGTCGCTGCGGGGCCAAGGAGCCCGCGTGGTTGTGACAGAAATCGACCCGATTTGCGCCCTGCAGGCGGCGATGGACGGCTATGAGGTCGCCACCCTGGACGATGTGATCGAGCGCGCGGACATCGTCATCACCGCCACTGGCTGCGTCGGCGTCGTCACCGCAGCGCAGATGGCCAAGATGAAGCACCAGGCGATCTTGGGCAACATCGGCCACTTCGATAACGAGATCGATATGGCGGGGCTGGCTAGCTACCCGGGCGTTGCGCGCAAGATGATCAAGCCGCAGGTTGACGAGTGGGTGTTCCCAACAGGGCGAAGCATCATCGTCCTTAGCGAGGGTCGACTGCTGAACCTGGGCAACGCCACCGGTCACCCGTCATTCGTGATGAGCGCATCTTTCACGAACCAAGTTTTGGCGCAGATCGAGTTGTTCACCAGGCCGCAGGAGTACATCGGCGTCTCGACCTTGCCGAAACATTTGGATGAGATGGTTGCCAAACTGCACTTGGCTGCGCTGGGCGTCCGGCTGACGGAATTGAACAGCGACCAGGCGGAGTACCTCGGCGTGCCGGTCGATGGCCCTTTCAAGAGCGAGCACTACCGCTACTGAGCGTCACGCCTGCGGCGTAAGTCGGCGAACAACAGGGTGAGCACGCTCGCGGTGGCGATGATCGTCACGGTTTGCTGGGCCCACGTGGTGATGAATGCAGTTGCGATTTGCGAACCCAAGGTTTGGCCCGCGGCCGTTGTCCCGTTGAGGGTTCCCAGCCATGCCACCGGTGTGGCGATGAGCATCGCGATGGATGTTGACAGCAGGGCAGTCATCAGGAAGATGCTGGTGATGCGCAGTCGGTTGCCGCGGGCAAGCGCCGCGGAATCGCGCAACGCCCGTATCGGCGAGCGGCCCCGCAGAACCACGAACTGTGCCGAAAAGAGCCAGCCGATTGTCAGAAAGACGGCCCCGAAAGCCAACGGCAGTCCGACGAGCACTTCCAACGCGCCCGCAAGAGTCGTGTTCATGCCACCTGCCGAGATCATCGCGACATAAAACAATGCGATGGGCCCGACAGCGGCCAAGCTGCCGACAACCTGTGAAGCAATCACGCCGCTGATCTTGCGACCGGCCACGCGGAAGTACTCGGAGCCGCGCTTTCGATTGTCGTCGATCGCGTCGTCGATGACCGGAATCAGGCCACTGTTCGCAATGCTGGGTATCACTAATGAGGTCAATAGAAGCGCCGCGACGATTGTTGCTGCGCTGGATTGCCCGCCCTGTGCGGGATCTTGAACGAGGTTCATCAAGCTCGTCGCTAAGTCGAATTTCGTTGCGGCTGCTTGCTTCATGCCGCCGGCAGCACGGATTGTCAACGCCAGGTTGATGGCGGCGGCGATTGCCGACAGTCCCAATGCAGCCGGGATCAACAGTGCAGCGCGAGATTTGAGAATCCGCCATGAATAGACCATGAACTGCAAGCTGACAATCGGTCCGACCGGAACCAGCGGACCGCCGGAGGCTCCCGGCCGGGGGGATGTGGGCTGATCGTCTGCCATGAGCGGAATCTTGTCATGCACATATTGCTGCGGCTGGCTGTCTTCCGCACAGGCGCGCGGCGACATCAACCTCTCGTCGGTCACCCGCTGATGATGCGGCGATGTCGATCTGGCTGCCCCCAGTGAATGCACCTCGCCGTGTCAAGCTCCAGTTGCCGCCTGCGAGCGTGCAGCGCTGGCGACTGCAGCCTGTGGCTATCAGCCCTCGGCTCAGGTCACTGGCGCCTGCGCCGGTGTTGGCGCTTGCTCAGTACTCCCCGGCGGCTGCGGCTGC
>JBEHCB010000029.1:0-3610 GCA_041192885.1 Actinomycetota bacterium | reverse complement strand
CGCGATCCTGGTGGAATGGGCTGCGCGGAGATGCCACCCGCAGGTTCGATTCGGAATCGGACCGCTGATGTCGAATTCGACGCCGGAAGCAAGCTCAGATCGAAGCGCTCGCCGCAACACGAGGCTCAACTCTGGCCGCAACGCGAACCAAGACTCGGGGCAAAACTGGGGCCGCAACCCCCGCGCAAATTCAGCTGATTCGCAGCGCACCGATCGCGGACAGCGTGGCCATGTCGATGCGGCACGCGGCGTCGCATTCGATGTGCTGGTAGCCGTGGATAAGGATGACGCCTACGCCAATCTCATTTTGCCCGGCATGCTGTCTCGTGCGAAGTTGCAGCCACGGGATGCAGGTTTTGCGACGGAGTTGACCTATTCGACATTGCGATACAGGGGACAGCTCGATGCGATTATCGAGCGCGCCGCGTCGCGCGCAGTATCGGACATCGATGTCCATTCGCTGAATGCACTTCGGCTCGGTGCTTGCCAATTGCTCCACCTGCGCACCCCGGCTCATGCGGCTGTGTCAACCTCAGTCGATCTGGCGCGACGGCACCGGCAATCAGCCGCGGGATTCGTTAACGCAGTGCTGCGTAGCATCCAGGATCAAACCCTCGATCAATGGCTGGACGCACTCGGCACCTCGCTTGATGCCGACTCCGACATCTCAGTGCGATTCTCCCACCCGAGATGGATGGTTTCGTCGTTGCGGGACGCGCTGATCTCGGCGGGCCGCGCAGCGGATGAGCTGCAGCCCTTGCTTGCCGCCGACAACGCCGCTGCTCGGCCGATGCTCGTTGCCCGCCCGGGAGCGAGCACTGTCGCCGAACTTCGGTCAGATGATGCGTCGAAGGTCGAGTCGGCGTCGCAGCCGACGCGACAGCAGAACCTCGGCGCTTGGTCTCCTTACGCCGTTGAAGCGCCGGCTGGCGACCCAGGAAGGCTCGAGGCCGTGCGCTCAGGTCGCGCTGCGGTGCAAGACGAGGGGAGCCAGCTCGTGGCACTCTTGGCAGCGGCGGTCGCAATCGACGGCCGTGATGAACTGTGGCTGGATGGTTGCGCTGGTCCCGGCGGGAAGACCGGGTTGTTAGCGGCGCTGGCAGGCATGCGCGGTGCGCACATCGATGCAATGGATGTGTCCAGGCATCGCAGCGAATTGGTGGCTGCCACCTGCCGTCCGTTCACCAATGTTTCAGTCCGCACCGGCGATGTCGTCGCCGTGGCCGACGCCGATTGGTTTCCTGCCGGCGGTTTCGATCGGATCCTTGTGGATGTGCCGTGTACGGGGATGGGCGCACTGCGCAGGCGCCCGGAGTTGCGTTGGCGGCGCTCGCCGCGCGATGTTGGATCCCTGGTGGGTCTGCAAGAGAACATCCTCCGCAGCGCGCTGGCTGCAGTGCGGGTGGGTGGGGTTGTTGTCTACAGCACCTGCTCTCCGCATGTGCTGGAAACTTCAGCGGTGGTCAGCAAGGTCTGCTCATCGCTTTCAGCGACAGGGATCATCAGCCGCGTCATCGACGCGCGCGAAGTGGTGGCAGCCGGGTCGGTTGCACGGGATCCGGCAGCGCTCGTGCAGACGCAACACGACTCGTACCTGCGATTGTGGCCGCATGTGCATGGCACTGATGCGATGTTCGCGGCTGCGATCATGCGTGACGCATAGGCTTTGGTCGTGGCAATCATCATCGCCCCGAGCATCCTTTCGGCCAACTTCAGCCGCCTCGCCGATGAGTGCGCCCGCGTTGCCGGAGTCGCTGACTGGCTGCATGTTGATGTGATGGACAACCACTTTGTGCCGAACCTGACAATTGGCTTGCCCGTGGTGGCCGATTTACTGGCCGCAGTCGACACTGAGGTGGATTGCCATCTGATGATCAGCGACCCTGAACGGTGGGCACCGGCATATGCAGAGGCAGGTGCTGCCAGCGTCACTTTTCACCACGAGGCTGCTCGAGACTCCAAAGAACTGTGCCGAACCTTGCGTTTGGCTGGATCGCGAGCGGGAGTCGCCATCAAACCGGGGACGCCGTTTGATCAGATCGCCGATGTCATCAAAGAGGCCGACATGGTCTTGGTGATGACCGTCGAGCCGGGTTTCGGCGGCCAGGCATTCATGCCCGACTGCCTGGACAAAGTGCGGCAGGTGCGCGATTACGCCCGCTCGCACGATCTGGTTGTGCGCATTCAGGTTGATGGCGGTGTCTCCGCAGCCACGATTGAGCAGTGTGCAGAAGCCGGTGCTGACGCGTTTGTCGCCGGCTCAGCCGTCTATGGCACAGATGACCCAGCGGCAGCAGTGCAGTCTTTGCGCACATTGGCCGAAGCCGCAATCGCGCGCTGCGCTCACTGATGGTTGCGTGCATGTCGACCCGCGGCGAGCGAGCAGATGCATAGCGACGATCTCGCGCTGGGACCGTCTCCTGTGAGGCTGAGCATCAACGAGGCACTCGATCGGGCTTTTGATATCGCAGTGCACGCACCGCTGCCGCCTAATCCAAATCCGCCTGTGGGCTGCGTGATCCTCGACCGCAATGGTGTGCTGGTTGGTGCGGGCGCACACAAAGGCGCCGGCACCGCACATGCCGAGATCGCGGCTCTGCAGGCTGCCGGATCGGCCGCGCGAGGCGGAACTGCAGTTGTCACATTGGAACCCTGTAACCACATCGGGCGCACCGGATCCTGTGCTCAAGCCTTGATTGCCGCCGGTATCGAGCGCGTGTGCTTTGCTGTCGCCGATCCTGCGATGCATGCGGACAGCCGAGCGGGCCGCGAAGAACTCTTGGCCGCAGGTGTGCAGGTGTCGGGCGATCTGGATCGCGAGCGCGGGCGAGCACTGCTCGGAACGTGGTTGCACGCCATCGAACACAGCAGGCCTTTTGTCACATGGAAAGTTGCGAGCAGCGCCGACGGCTTCATCGCCCCGCGCGATCGCAGCCGTGTGCAGTTGACCGGGGAAAATGCGATGTCCGCGGTGCACCGGATGAGAAGTCAGGTTGGCGCGATCGTGACAGGCAGTGGCACGGTGGCAGCCGACGATCCGAGGTTGACCGCTCGCGATGCAACCGGCCGCCCGACCATCCACCAGCCTTTCCGGGTCGTTATCGGCATGAGCGACGTACCCGGGCAGGCGCAGATCCGCGGAAACGACGATCGGTTCATCCACCTGCGCACGCGGAACATCCCTGAAGCACTCGCCGACCTCGCCCAGCGCGGGATCCACCATGTCATGCTCGAGGCCGGGCCGGGATTGGCGAATGCCTTCTTGGCGGCTGGTTGCATCGATGAAATCGTGTGGTTCACCGCACCCGCAGTGCTTGGCGACGGAATCGAAGCCGCGTCAGATTTCCCATCGCCGACGGTTGGGATCGCCCACGGTTGGCGCAGCGCAGGAGTGGATGTGCTCGGCGATGATGTGCGCCATACGCTTCTGCCCGCAGATGTTTAGTGACCGCGGTCTCCGTGGCGCTAGGTCAGATGCGCCCCGCCGTCGTTGAGGAGCGTCCATGTTCACGGGCATAGTCGCGGATATCGCCACTGTTGTTGGCGTCGAACCGCTGCCCGAGCATTCAATCCGGTTGTCCATCGACACCGCGTTGGCGGGCGGACTTCA
>JBEHCB010000028.1:0-3433 GCA_041192885.1 Actinomycetota bacterium | reverse complement strand
AGGTTTTTGGACATGGCTCACAGCCTACTTGGGTAAACACGCGCGGCGAGTTCGCGGCGCGCATGCCCATAGCCCCCTGACGGGTCAAGATCGGCGATGTGCTCGATAGCCGTGTTCGGCGAGTTGTCGGCGAGTGCGGAAACATCGCCGGTCACGCTGACATGCGCCACGGGGATTGCTCGGCTGACTTTGCCCAGGAGCCGTCGCGCTGGGCCGATGAGCCACGGGCCGGTCGCAGCCAAGAGCCGGAGTTTTCGGCCGAGCCGGTTTGATTCACGTCGTGTTGATGTTGTCGCCAGCCCCGCGAGTGCTGCTGCGATTTCAGCACTGCCGTCGCATGCACCTGGCTTGTGCGGCGGCTGCCAGCCGTTCAGCAGCATGGTCAGC
Source organism: Actinomycetota bacterium (assembly GCA_041192885.1). GTDB lineage: Bacteria > Actinomycetota > Actinomycetes > S36-B12 > UBA5976 > RFTO01. The sequence continues at coordinate 3,046 of JBEHCB010000028.1, read as the reverse complement.
GGCGAGCTCACATCATCGACGCTGCCGGCGGCGAGTGCCAGCCCGAGTTGGCTCACGCCGTTGGCTCGCGCCGACTGATCGTCGGTGACCAATGTGGAGTTCGCGACCACCAATGTGGGAACGGATGCGGCCACATATTCGTGCACTGAGTTGTAGCCAGCTGATGTAACGACGGCATCGAATGCGTGGATGAAACGCACCAACGGGAAGACTCGGTCGATGTAGATGACACCTGCGACCTCGTGCTCCGCCCGCCACGGTCGCGTCGCCACCACCTGCCATCCATTCGCAGATGCGGCATCCCGCACCTCCTGCAGCAACGCCTTGCTGTCACCGGACAGGCCCGATCCGAAGCTGAAGAACAACAACCGTGCATCTGTGTCGAGCCCGAGCTGCTCACGAGCATCGCGGCGAGTCATCACCGAGACCTCGGACAGCAAGCTCACCGGCGCGGTTGTTTGTGCGTCCATGCCGGAAGTCGGCCCATGGTCGTCGCCGGCCAGGTCGCCAGGTTCGATGACCGCGTCGAAGTAGCGCGAGCGATCAAGTGCCCGCCGAGTGACCTTCGCGTCGGAGCGCCAGAACCCGCGCCGGCACCAAGCGAATTTCACATCGGGGAACTGCCCCATGGCCGCGAGCAACCCGTCGTAGGGCATAACACCGTCGAACATGACCACATCGATATGCCCATGAGTCAATATCGCGGCAAGCCGATCTCGGAAGTAGGCGTCCCAAGCCCAATACGGCTGCCATCTACGCGCGCTGCTCGGGCAGTACTCAACCGGCACTCCCATGTTTGCGGCCAGGGGCGTCGCGACAGACAAGGTCATGATCGTCGGTTCGATGGTGCCAGTACGGATCCCCGCCAAAGCGACAGCTGTCATCCGCGCCAGGTGACCCATGCCAGCGCCATTGGTGGTGACCAGCAACGCGCGCGGTGTCATGATGCAGCCGATGCCGTCAACGGTTGGCTAGCCATGTGGTGATGACATCGGCGATGCGCTCGCCAGCGCGGCCATCCCACAGCGGCGGAGTCGGCCAAGTTTCGGGACGGCCATCGCGGACCGCATCTGCGACAAGGTCAGCGACCACATCGACAGTGACTAGTCGGTTGGTGCCGTGGGTGATGGTGACCGGTCGCTCAGTGTTCGGGCGGAGTGTGAAGCACGGGACGCCGAGAATCGTCGTCTCCTCTTGCACTCCGCCGGAATCGGTGACTACCGCAGCTGCGCCGCTGACCAAAGACATGAACTCGACATAACCGAGCGGCTCCAGCACGCGCACATTCGCAGCGTCGCTCAATCCGACTCGCATGAGCAGCTCTTTGCCGCGCGGGTGCAACGGCAGAATCACTGGCGCGATATCGCTTATCTGGCTTAGAGCGGTCGCAACTGCTCGCGCATCTTCCTCATCATCCACGTTGCCAGGGCGGTGCAAAGTCGCCACCACATAATCACCATCGAGGCTGTGTGCAGCTCTTGACGCAGCTGAATCGAACTTATGCCGCTGCGCCATGAGGGTGTCGATCATCGGGTTGCCGACAAAGTGGATTCGCTCTTTGGCAACGCCTTCACGCAGCAGATGCTCGATCGCATCTTCGCTGGTTACCAGCAGCAAGGCAGCAAGCTGGTCGGTGAGGATGCGGTTGACCTCTTCGGGCATAGTCATGTCGAAGGAGCGCAACCCGGCTTCAACATGCGCCAGGGGGATGTGAAGCTTGGCTGCGACCAACGCCGCTGCAACGGTGGAGTTGACATCGCCGTAGACGACCACCAGCGACGGCCTGTCAGCGAGGAATAAATCCTCGAGGCCGATCATCACCGCAGCAGTCTGTCGCGCATGCGTTCCCGATCCCACGCCCAGATTGACATCGGGTCGCGGAAGCTCAAGTTGGGTGAAGAAGATGTCGCTCATGGCATCGCTGTAGTGCTGACCTGTGTGGACCAGAGTTTGCCGAACTCCGCGGGCGGCTAGCGCTGTGTAGACAGGCCCCAACTTCGGGAAGTTCGGCCGCGCGCCGGTTATGTGGACGATGCTCATGCTGTGGCTCCAGAGTGCGATTGGTGTCGCGCGATCCACAATTGACACTCGCGCGCGAAGTCTTCGGCGACCAGGTCGCTGCGCACACGCAATCCTGCCTGCTCTGCCGCTGAGCGAGCCTGTGGTGTGCACAGGCGATCCATCGCCTCGCGCAACCCAGCCTGCAAGCCGGCTGGGTTGGCTCCGTCGAAGATAACCGAGAAACTCGGATCGAGCAGCGGCAACGACCCCGAATCCTGCGGCATCACCACCGGCAGGCCGAACGACAATGCGAGCGCCAGCGAGCCGGAGTTCAAAGTGCGTCGGTACGGCAGCACCGAGATGTCAGCTGCACGGAAGAACACCTGCACATCCTGCTCGCCGATGAAATCCGCGTGGGTGATGATCGCCGGGTTCGTCGATGCGCTTTCAAGGAACCGGGCAGTCTCGGCTGCCTTGTCAGGTTGGCCGGCAACGATCAATCTCACCGGCCGCTCTTGCGCGAGCACATCGATCGCTTCCGCACATTCGATCAAACCCTTGTACGGCTTGATTGCGCCGAACAGCAGGAAAACGGTCTCGCCGGGCGAGATACCCAGCTGCATGCGAGCGTCTGCGCGACCGATGTAGTCGGGGTAAGCGCCGTGGTAGGACGGGTGTGGAACGCAGATCTTCTCGGTGGGTGCGCCTGCGAACCAGGCAGCGCAGAGTTCTTCGGTGCGCTCGCTCATGATGTGCACTGCATCGCATAACTCCAGCACCCGCTGTTGCAGATCCATGTCCATGTCTTCGAACACCGAATCGTGAGGCAGTTCGTTGTGGATGGTCCACACAATCGAGATGCCTTTGGCCTTCGCGCTCTTAAGCTGCTTGATGTAAGCGTCAGCCGCCGCCTGGGCCTTGTCGCGGTCGTGGATGTTGTGCAGCACAGGCGTGGTCCAGTGCAGATGCATTACCAATGGGATCTGCGAAGGAAGTTTTTCGCGCATCTCGACGATCGCCGGTATAGAGCGGGCTGGCGAGAACA
>JBEHCB010000027.1:0-5681 GCA_041192885.1 Actinomycetota bacterium | reverse complement strand
AGGGTTTCCTTCTTAGCAACGACTAACGCGTCAGCAGCCTTCGGTGCCAAGCCATTGCGCTCGAGGACCTTGAAACCCTGGACTGCGGGGTTGCTCTTGTTGACAAACACATCGACCTGGGAGACACCAGATGCTTTGAGGGTGGGCACGAAGGCGCACAGGGCAGCCAAACCGAGTGCGGTGACAACCCACATGCCGCGGGCACGCCGCCCGACGGCCCGAGCGATCTTGCCCCACATGCCGTGGATTTCAGCCATCTGACTGCCGAACTTCGGGATGAATGGCCAGAAGACGGCGCGGCCGCACAGAACCAGCACCGCGGGCAGGAATGTCAACGAAGCAATCAAGGCAGACACCACGCCGATTGCACCTGTCGGACCGAGGGCAGAGTTGCTCTTCAGGTCGGACAGCGTCAAACACATCAAACCAATGGCGACGGTCGCACCGCTAGCGAGAATCGGCTCCCAGGTGCCTCGGAGTGCTTGCCACATGGCGCGATAGGCGGACTTGTGGCGCCGCAGCTCTTCTCGATAGCGAGCGATCAACAACAGCGCATAGTCGGTGGCCGCGCCGAGCACCAACACATACATGATTCCCTGGCTCTGGCCATTCAAGGTGATGATGTCGTTCTTGGCCAACGCGTACACACCGGTGACAGCCAATCCGAGCGAGAATGTCGCCGACAACAACGGGAACAGGAACAGCACCGGACTGCGGTACACCACCAACAAGATCAGCGCGATCACCGCGACGGTCACAAGAAGCAACTGTCCGTCAAGCTCGCTAAAGACTCCTGCGAACTGCGCGAAGAGACCGCCCGCGCCGGTTGCATAGGAAGCGATATCGCCGGTCGGGGCTTTCACATGGTCGGCGAGCTTCTCAACCAATGCGGAGATGTTGTTAAACCCCTTCTCGGAGTTCGCGATCTTGTCGAAATCCATGAACACCAAGGCAGCGAAAGCGCGGCCGTTCTCGCTGCGGCTGGCCATGATGCTGTTTGGGTCGATTGGGAAGATCTTCGCTATCTCGACCATGTCCTGCTGCGTCAACATCCGTGAAGTGATGGTCGGCATGGGACCGGTCGCGCCTGGTGCGATCTCCGGCACCGAGCACGGGTCCGCCTGCGCGACGAACTTCGGCACGGAGGTGGTGGAGTAGTACGGAGACAGTTCCGGGTCCTTGGCAGCAGCTGTCAGCCCTTTGCAGATGGCCACTGCATCCGCGAAAGTGATCTTGCCTGAGGACTTCTCGTACGCCAGGGTGACCGGCAACTCCGAGCCCTTGGCGCGCTTGCCGACAATGGCCTGCACCTTGGTGGTCTCGGCGTTGTCGGGCAGGAACTGGGTGTTGTCGTTTTTCTGGACCGTCGACAACTTGCCGAACAGCGGACCGCCGATGCCGCCGATGGCCAGCCAGACCACGACGATGACAGCTGAGAGCGTGATGAAACGGCCCCGACGCACTGGCGCCGCACCTCCGGCAGTCGGCTGGGAATTCTGGGCAGCGGTTTTCGAGTCTTTCGACACGGGAGTCCTTTCGGCCTTGCGCGATCGGCGGCAGTCATGGAAAACGCGGCCTTTCGACCGCGTCCAGAGATTCTCAGGCTAACGGAACGCGCGCGGCGTCGCATCTTGAACCCGACAGACCACTTCACCAGGTCACCATCGCCCGTACGCTTGAGCCATGGTCGAGGTGCTGCACTACGCGCTTAGCGCGGAGGGCACTGGGCCCATCGATTATCACGAAGCCTGGCAATTCCAGCGCGAACTGCATGCCAAGGTCGTCGCCGACGAGCACCCGGGTGCGGTTCTTCTGCTTGAGCACACACCCGTGTTCACCGCTGGCAAGCGGACCGACCCACTGCACCGCCCCCTCGATGGCACCGCCGTTGTCGATGTCGACCGCGGCGGATCAATCACTTGGCACGGTCCCGGTCAACTGATCGTCTATCCGATTCTGCGGTTGCCGCAGCGCGTGTACGTGGGTGACCTGGTTCGGCGCTTGGAGCGGATGACGATGGCCGTGTGCGCTGACTTCGGCGTCGACACCGTGCCGGTCACCGGCCGCAGCGGGGTGTGGGTGCCAGCGAAGGCGGACGCGCCGGAACGCAAAATCTGCGCCATCGGCTTGCGAGTGGCCCAAGGTGTCAGCATGCACGGCATCGCGTTGAATTGCGATGCGGACCTGTCGTGGTTCTCGCGCATCGTGCCGTGCGGGATCTCCGATGCTGGCGTCACCTCGTTGACGAATGAGTGTGGCCGGCAGGTGTCGGTGATGGATTGTGTGCCCGTCATGACACAACACATCCACGAGTTCTTCGGCGACTGGGGCCGCTGTTCCGGCGAAGTCACTGATGACGTGGCGCTGCTCCCTGCGCCAGTGGTTGGGCAACAGAAAGCAGCCGTCGTATGAACAGTGACAACTCCACCGTGGCTGAACATCCAGCCACTACCAATTCCCACCAGCGCTTTCCGCTGCCGTATCGCAGGTGGCGACTGGGGTTGACCCGCGCATTTGCTGTGCTGGGCACAGTTACCTTGCTGCTATCTATGACCGCTGGCTGGGTCCGCAGCACAGTGATGAACACCGACGATTACTTGGCGGCGGTATCGGACCTGCCCAGCCAACCCGCAGTGGCGCACCTGATCGCCGTGAACATCACTGATGCGGTGGTCGAGCAGGGTATGCCGTTGCTGCAAGCACAAATCAAGGACCCGAGCCTCAGCGCCCTCATCCCCTTTGCCGCAGAGGGCCTCCGCCCGCAAATCGAGCAGGCAGTGCAGAAGGGCGTGAGTTCGCCTCAATTCAAAACCGTGTGGGTGATGGCCAACAAGCAAACTCACGCGCTGCTGATCAAGATCTTGCAAGGCGAGACGATCGCCGGAGTTGAAACCGGCGGCAACGAGATCGTGGTGAACGTGGGCAACATCGCGTCAACTTTGTTGCCCTCGCTAGGCAACTCGTCCTTCGGCAAGACCCTGGTGAAAATCGCGAAGAACGGCGAGATCCGCATTCCGATGCCGGCTGAGATTGTTCAAGCACGTGCGCAAATTCGGCTGGCGAATCAGTATTACGCGTTGCTGGTTCTGCTGACGGTGCTGCTGTTAGCAGCAGCGGTGCTGCTCAGCGACCGTCCGCGCCGGATGGCGCAGCGGATGGGCTGGTGGATTGCAGGCACGGCGCTGGCATTTATTGTCGCCATCCGCATCGCAATCGCCACCAGCGCCGGCAGCATCATCGACTCGGATACATCGGCGGCAGCCCGCGAAGTCGCCAGCGCGCTGACCGCTGGTCTGGTGCAGTCATCCATCACCACGATGCTGCTGGCAGCGCTGACTGCAGCCGCGGCGACCTATATCGGGCGCACGTATCCTCGGGTGCCGTGAACCTACGGCCCGACCGGATTACGCCCGAACTCATGCAGACGCTCTCGGGCGACTACCCTGCCGTTTTGTGGACGCAACTGTGAACGCTGGCGGCGAAGCGGCAGGCACCGCGGAGCCGCGCAAGCTACTGAGACTCGAGCAGCGAAATGCCAGCGTCCCGATCGAACGCAAGCCAGAGTGGATCAAAACCAAGCTCAAGACCGGCCCTCAATACCAAGAGATTCTGTCGCTGGTGAAAAGCGAAGGCCTCCACACCGTCTGTCAGGAAGCTGGCTGCCCCAACATCTATGAGTGCTGGGAAGACCGCGAAGCGACGTTCCTCATCGGCGGCGACCAGTGCACGCGACGTTGCGACTTCTGCCAAATCGACACCGGTAAGCCTGCCGCGCTTGACCGCGATGAGCCTCGCCGAGTTGCCCAAAGCGTGCTTTCCATGGGCCTGAAGTACGCAACAGTTACCGGAGTCGCTCGCGACGACCTACCGGACCAAGGCTCGTGGCTATATGCCGAGACCGTGCGACAGATCCACGAGAGCGTTCCCGGTTGCGGTGTCGAGCTGTTAGCGCCGGATTTCAACGCGGTGCCGGAGTTCTTACAAGCGGTCTTCGAGTCGGCACCGGAAGTATTTGCTCACAACATCGAGACAGTTCCGCGCTTGTTCAAGCGAATAAGGCCGGCATTTCGATACGAGCGGAGCCTCGGCGTGATCAGCAGCGCCCGCGATGCAGGGTTGGTGACCAAGAGCAATCTGATCCTCGGCATGGGCGAGGAGATCGAGGAAGTCCACCAAGCACTGCGTGACCTGCACGATGCAGGCTGCGAACTGGTGACGATCACCCAGTATCTACGCCCCACGCCCCGCCACCATCCGATTGAGCGGTGGGTTCGACCTGAGGAATTCGTCGAACTGGCCGAGGTCGCGCGTGAATTGGGATTTGCCGGCGTCATGAGCGGTCCGTTGGTGCGCTCCTCCTACAGGGCAGGTCGGCTGTACCAACAGGCCATGGCGGCGCGCGCAGACGTCCTGAACGGCTGAGCTCGGTTGCATAAGGTACGCGTGTGAAAAGGATCCGGACTTTCTTCAAGCAGCTCGGCGAGACCTACCGCCTGACCGCGCGCTACTCGCCGCTGATCTGGCTGCAACTGCTTGTGGTCTTCGCGCTCGTCGAAGGTTTGTTCATTGGACTTGGCGTGCTTTTGGGAACCACGACGTACTTCGCGATCATCGGCGTTCCCATTGCGCTGCTTGTGACTCTCCTGTTCTTCGGGCCCAAAGCCCGTCGTGCCGCTTACACAAGCATTGAAGACCAACCCGGCGCAGCAGCAGCCGTCCTCCAAGACTTGCGGGGCGGCTGGTTCGTCACCGCCGGCGTCGCGGTCAACAAGAGTCGCGACATCGTCCACCGCTGCGTCTGCCGAGCGGGTGTGGTGTTGGTTTCGGAGGGTGCGCTGAGAACTTCCCGCGAACTGCTTGCTAGTGAAGAACGGCGCACCTCGCGCTTCGCGCCCGGCACCACGGTCACCATGGTGTCTGTGGGTTACGAACCTGGGCAGATTCCACTGATGAAACTGCAGAAGCACATGCGCTCGCTGCCGAAGGTGCTCAAGCCTGGGCAGGTCACTCGCTTACGCCAGCGACTGGAAGCCCTCGGGGCTGCGGGGCAGTCGCTGCCTATCCCGAAGGGACCGATGCCGCGCGGACAGCGGCCAGGTCGTGCCCTGCGCGGGCGTTGAGCAGCCTTCTCGGCTCCGCCGACTAAGACAGACACAGAGCGTGAGCGAACCCAACGTTTCCTGTAACGCCGGTGATGCGTCCGGCAACGACCCAACCCTCACCGCTGCTAACCGGCAACGGCGCTGAACTTCTCATGGAGACGTCGGTCGCAAACGGCGATGTCACGAAGAATCCGCCGCTGATGACGACGCTACCGCCGGCACACATGACCAGTGTCGTGAAATCACCAGCACCATCGGTGATGATCGATTCGCTTGCCCGCGACACAGTGAAAGTCGCAGCCGGGCCTTGCGCACCTTGCGGCCCCTGCGGGCCAACCGCGCCCTGCGGACCCTGAGCACCGCCTGGCCCCGTTGCACCCGTCGCGCCGACGGGACCTTGCGCACCTTGCGCACCTTGGGGACCTTGCGCGCCGGTGGGACCAGTTGCCCCGTCGGTACCCGAGATGCCTTGGATGCCTTGAATGCCTTGAATGCCTTGAATGCCCTGGATGCCCTGGATGCCTTGGTCGCCCTTCAGGCCCGGGACCCCCTGGAGACCTGGAAGACCAGGCACACCCT
>JBEHCB010000026.1:0-3861 GCA_041192885.1 Actinomycetota bacterium | reverse complement strand
GGCCGTGATCATCGGCTTCTGGGCCGCGAAGTTGGATGCGTTCAACGCCATGTTCTCGTGGTTCAGCGCCCTGTCGGTGTTGGCGATTGTTTTCGTCGAAGCGCTGGTGTGCATCGCTGTGATCGCTTACTTCCGCAAGCCGGCCAGCGGTGACAGCCGGCCGTGGAACACGATGATCGCGCCGGTGTTGGCGTTCATCGGCCTGGTCTACGGCGAGTACTTGCTGGCATCGAAGTTCGGTGTCTTGTGCCCGCCAGTGTCGAACAACCCTGCCGCGCCGGCGGATTGGGACTACACCACCACCGGCTGGGCGTTGGTGCTGTCGTCGGTTGTCGTGTTCATCATCGGTCTGGTGGTCGCCAGCGCCCGCCGCGACAAGGAGTCGCAAGACGCAGTTCGCGACCTCGTTTCGTAAGCGCTCCGCGCCCGCCCGCAGGCGGCTACCCGACACTTGTGGGTAGCCGCCTGCGGCATGTCGGGCGTGGGATACGGTTAGCACGCTCCGGTTGTTGTTGGTGTGGGAGACCGACAGACATGGGTCTCCATCGAGGACCATGAATTCCATCGCCCACATAGGTGACTCCAACTGGAATGAGCCATCTGGCTCGACATGCGCAGGAAGATTTCTTTCCGCACATGACGCTTCAAACGGAAGAGATACGCATATGCAAGGCACTGTCAAGTGGTTCAACGCGGAGAAGGGCTTCGGCTTCATTGCTCCGGATGGTGATGGCGCGGACGTGTTCGTTCACTACAGCGCGATCGACACCCAGGGTTACAAGTCCCTGGCGGAGAACCAGCGGGTTGAGTTCGAAATCACCAACGGCCCGAAGGGCCCGCAGGCTGAGCAGGTTCGCCCGCTTTAAGCCATATCGCCACGTGGCATAGGGCAGTGCCTTATCGCAGCAGTGGTTTTCTCAAGAACCCCCGGGGCAACCGCCTCGGGGGTTCTTGCTTTTGCCCAGGGCGCCATCGAGCCGCACGATCATCACCGAGGTGTTGCCTCGATCGGCGCAATGCGGTCGCATGCGCCGTCGGTGAGGTGCCGCTTAATAGACTCTGCCCGCATGACCCCGGAAGTGTTGGCCGCGCTGATTCGCGATGCCGTATCCGGACTCATTGCTGAGGGCGCGTTCGCCCTGCAGCCATCCGACTTGCCTCAGGAAATCGTGGTCGAACGGCCGAAGAACCGCGACCACGGCGACTGGACCAGCAATATCGCGATGGTTATCGCGAAACCTGCAGGTATCGCCCCGCGAGAGTGCGCCGCCCGCATCGCCGAAGTGCTCGGCGCCAGCCCCACTTTCTCCGCCATCGACATCGCCGGCCCTGGCTTCTTGAACTTCACCCTCAACCCCGCGGTTGCTGCCGAGCTGGTTCGCACAATCGTTGCTGCAGGCGCACATTTCGGCACAGGACAGTCCCTGGCGGGCACGACTGTGAATGTGGAATTCATCAGCGCCAACCCGACCGGCCCATTGCACTTGGGTCACACCCGTTGGGCGGTTGTCGGCGATGCGATCGCCCGCGTCTTGCATGCTGCAGGCGCCACAGTGGTCAAGGAGTTCTACATCAATGACCGAGGCGCACAGATGGACAAGTTCGGCGCATCCATCACCGCACGAGCTCTGGGCGTCGATGTGCCAGAGGACGGCTACCACGGCTCCTACATCGCCGACCTCGCCACAGACATCGTGTCGCACCACCCCGATTTCATCGACTTGCCGGAAGTGGAGCGGGTGGTTGCTTTCCGCGAGGCCGGGTACGCCCGACAGTTGGGGCAACAGCGGGAAACTCTGGAGCGTTTCCGCACTTGCTTTGATGTGTGGTACTCCGAGCGCGCATTGCACGAATCGGGTGCGGTCGATCGCGGCCTCGACCGCCTGCGCGCGAACGGCCATGTTTACGAAGCCGAGGCCGCGACCTGGCTGCGCACGACTGATTTCGGCGATGACAAAGACCGGGTCCTGATCAAGGCCGATGGAGAACTGACCTATTTCGCATCAGACACCGCTTATTACGTTGATAAGCGCGATCGTGGTTTCGATGTGTGCCTGTATCTGCTCGGTGCGGACCACCACGGCTATGTCAACCGGTTGCGCGCGGTAGCTTCCTGTGCGGGCGACGACCCGGACCAGACCGTCGAGATCCTCATCGGCCAAATGGTGAAGATGACGCGCGATGGCAAGGAAGTCCGGTTGTCCAAGCGGGCCGGCGACATGATCACCCTGGATGATTTGGTTGATGAAGTCGGTGTCGATGCAGCGCGCTACTCGCTGGTGCGTTACCCCGCCGACAGCCCCTTGACTTTGGATCTTGACTTGTTGGTCAAGCAGAGCAACGACAACCCTGTGTTCTATGTGCAATACGCGCATGCCCGCATCGCTTCGGTGCTGCGCAATGCGGCCGAGTTGTCGTTGGTGCCGGCTCTGACCGCCGACTGGGATGCCTCAAGCGCGGATTTGTCGCTGCTCACCCACGAGCGCGAAGCCGATTTGATTGCCGCTCTCGCGGATTACCCGCGGGTGGTGGCGTTCGCAGCTCACGTTCGGGAGCCGCACAGGATTGCCCGCTATCTGGAAGATCTTGGCGGCTTGTATCACCGCTTCTACGACTCGTGCCGGGTGCTGCCGCGCACCGACGAGCAGGTCGAAGGGATCCACCTGGCTCGGTTGTGGCTGTGCGCAGCTGCCCGCCAAGTGCTCGCCAACGGCCTGGAACTCATGGGTGTCAGCGCACCCGAGCGGATGTAACAGTGCAGAGCGCGTGGACGGCACAGCAGTCGCATGTGTGGCCCAACAACAGCGGTCGAGATGCAGATGGCTTGTTGTCCGTCGGCGGCTGCCGAGTGGACGACTTGCTGCGGCAACACGGCTCGCCTTTGTTCGTCATCGATCGTGATGATGTGCTGGCACGGGCCCAGCGCTACCGGGATGCGTATGTGAATGTCGCAGATGAACCGGCTGGTGCGGTGTTTTATGCAGGCAAAGCGTTCATGAGCATCGGCGTCGCGCGGTGGCTGTTGGCAGCTGGGCTGAATCTGGATGTGTGCACCGAGGGGGAGCTGGCGGTGGCGCTGGCAGCAGGCGCCACCGGCGATCGATTGTTGATGCACGGAAACAACAAGAGTGACAACGAGTTGCGCTTGGCTGTGCAGCACGCCGTTTCATATGTGGTCGTCGACTCCATGGACGAGATCGCCCGCTTGGCCGCGATTGCTGCCGAAGCCGCAGCCGTCGTTGATGTTCTCGTGCGCGTGACCGTCGGAGTGGAAGCACACACTCACGAATTCATCATGACTGCACACGAGGATCAGAAGTTCGGATTCTCCATTGCCAACGGATCAGCCGTCGCTGCGGTGCGGGCTGTTATGGCTCAGTCCTCTCTGCGCCTGGCCGGATTGCACAGTCACATCGGCTCGCAGATTTTCGATACCCATGGGTTTGAGGTTGCGGTTCAACGCTTGGCCGAGTTCTCCGCACAATTGCGCAACAACTTGGGAGTCAGCGTCGAGCATTTAAACATCGGTGGTGGCACCGGCATCGCGTATGTCGACGCCGACGACCCACAAGACATCCATGCATTCGCCGAGCGCATGCGCGCTCGTGTGAGGGAGTGCTTCGCTGCGGCGAACACGCCGCTGCCTTCACTGATCGTGGAACCCGGCCGTTCCATCATCGGCCGCGCGGGCATCACGGTTTACACAGTTGGCAGCATCAAGCCGGTGGAAGTTGACGACGGCAGCGTGCGCACTTATGTCGCCGTCGACGGTGGGATGAGCGACAACATCCGCCCGGCGTTGTATAGCGCTGATTACACAGTGGCGTGCGCATCGCGGAGTATCGATGAAGCATCGCCGAC
>JBEHCB010000025.1:0-5259 GCA_041192885.1 Actinomycetota bacterium | reverse complement strand
ATCGGGCATCGTCTCGCCTTGGTGCTCGGCTGCCTCAGCGGCATCCAAAGCGTCAGTGATCGCGGTGGATGCTGACTCGGTCAAGGTTCCCTTTGTCACCAGATCCGCCAGCACCGATGTCACATCTGTGTAAGGGGCGAAGCGGCCACCAGGGCCACCGAAGCCGTGACGTCCATCGCCGTCGGGGAAGCCCGGCGTTGGGTTAGTGGTGGAAGTCGCCGACGGCGTCGCAGCACTTCGCGTGTGTGACTTCTTGGCAGCCTTCTTGTCGGCCTTCACCGAAGACGACACCACCGCACCTTGACGACCTTTGTTGGCCGAGGCGGCAAGCGCCGGCACGGCCAACGCCATACCGCCGAGCACGATCACGCTGGTCGCTGCGGCCAGAGCCGCCTTGCGACGGGGCATGTTCTTCATGGTCTCTCCTTCGTGTCCGCATCAGACCCGGTGGCCTCATGCGTGGAGCAGCATCTCGACTATGTATGAGAAGTGTCTTGCCTCTGGGTGAGACCTACCTGAGAAAGTGCCTTCAGAAACCTGTCACTGCAGGCAGCCCCGCGCGGGCAGGCCTCCTGATGTTAGGCAGATGCCGCCGGCAGGCGCAGTGTGACCTTGGCGCCGCCTAGGTCGCGGCTTTCATCGACCAGCACGGTTCCAGCGAACTCGCTGGCCACATCGGCCACGATCGACAGACCCAATCCGGAGCCGGGCAGCGCGCGGGCGGCAGTGGAACGCCAGAAGCGCTGAGTGACCAGCATCCGTTCGTGAAGCGGGATGCCAGAGCCTGAATCCTCCACGACGATGTCGACCGCGTCGTTGCTGGAAACGGTGATACGCACTGAACCAGTAGGTGCGAACTTCAGGGCGTTATTGACGATGTTGGTTACTGCCCTGTCCAGGCGGGCGTAGTTGCCGAACACCACAGCGGTCGCGTCGGGGATGTTCACCTCGATGGCGCGTCCGCTGCGGCGTCGGGCACGAGTGACGACCGCACTCACCAGGTCGCCGACATGGATGTCTTGGTGGCTGCCGGGGTCCAGAGTTGGCCCGGCAACAACTGACAGCGCGACCAGTTCGTCGATCAGCGAAGTCAATTCCTCGCTCTCGCTCACTGAATCGCTCAGCGCCGCTTTGATGACGTCCTCGCCCAGAGGCCTGCCTTGCGCAAGCGACTCTTGCAGCAATTGCAGATTCGTGCGCAAGCTCGTCAACGGAGTACGCAATTCGTGGGCAGCGTCATCGACAAGGCGTTGTTGGTAGGCACGGCTCTCAATCACGCTTTCAGCCATCGCACTCAGAGATTCGCTCAATTCGCCGACTTCATCGCGTTCTGCACTGCCATCAGGTTCACGCCGCAATAGCGACAGGTCTTGGGTTTCCCCTGCGCGTGTGGCCGTTGTCGCCAGTTCGCGCAACGGGCGCAATGTGCGGCCCACGAACAGCGCTGTGACCGCGGCGCTGACCAAGGCGATACCCGCGCCAATCAAGATGATTGACCAAGCGATGCGTTGAATCGAGCGTTGCAGATCGTCAACTGAGCGCAGAACGCGCACTGTGATCGTGTCATCGATCGCAACCTGGGCAACTCGCACGATGTTCACGCCGGCGCCGTCCAGGTCCACATCGTGGAAAGTCACGACTCCTGGTCGGGCGGCGATGCTCTTGGTCGACACCGTTGCTGTGATTCCGCGGGCGGGCACGTGCTGGCCGCTGGCGACGATGTCGACCAGCAGCAGCGGCCCGTTGGTGCCTTTGAAGGTGCGGGCGCGCTCGGTCCGATGAAGTTCGTCGATCAAATCCCGCGGCAAATACAAAGTGCCGTTGGTGTTTCCAAACAAGTCCGGCACCCGCATCGGCCCATCAGGCACCACTGCCGAAAGGCGACTGCTCATCAACTCGTTCACTTGGGCGTTCTGGGTGCTGCGCACGCTGTAAACAATCAAACCGGTTGCGCCGAGGGCGCTCAGCAACACTGCCAATGCCGAGCCAAGGGCAAGTTTTCGTTGAAGGGTCATGGTTGCTCGCGCAGCACATAGCCGACGCCGCGCACAGTGTGCACCAGTCGCGGCTCGCCGTTTGCTTCCAATTTTCGCCGCAGGTAACCGATGTAAACATCCAGCGAGTTAGAGAGTGTGTCGCCGTCCCAACCCCAGACGCGGTCCAGCAGTCGATCGCGAGTCACGACGATGTTTGCATTTCGGACGAGCACCTCGAGCAGCGCGAATTCGGTGCGGGTGAGCGCGACTTCCCGATCACCGCGACGGCATCTGTGTGCATCGGGCTCGACGATCAAATCAGCCAAGGTCAATGCCTGCGCTGCGGGATCGTCCGCGGATCTTGAGTTGCGTCTGGTGAGGGCGCGCAATCTCGCCGTGAGCTCCCGCAGGTCAAAAGGCTTGGCTAAGTAGTCGTCCGCACCTGCATCGAGTCCGGCGACTTTGTCGCCCACCGCGCCCCGGGCGGTAAGAACCAAAATGGCTATGTCGAGGCCGGTAACGCGGATTGTCTTGCACACATCCAGGCCATCGATATCCGGCAAACCCAAATCCAAAACAACGACGTCATAAGCATCCGGCTTGATGGCTTCGCTGATTGCTGCTGCGCCGCTGTCGACCGTCGTGACTTTGTGCCCATCGAATGTGAGCGCCCGTTCAAGCGAACGGCGGATTGCCGGATCGTCGTCAACAACAAGCACTCGCATGGCGCAAATGATGCACCATCGTGATTAAGCAAAGGCTAAGAGAGACGCATAGCCACTGTGGGCTAATCGCTTATGGGTGGGAATAGCTAAAAACATTCGTTTCGAGCAATTCCCGAGCGGCATTTCCCAATGCTCGGCACCGCACGGTTTGCGCACCCGCAAATGATGCTCAGACACACGTCACGGCAGAGGCAAACCGAATAAACCGCGATGCTCATGAAGGGAGCAAGATGTCTCGCAAGATCCAGGTGATGCTGCACGACGATCTCGATGGTGGAAATGCCGACGAGACCGTGTCATTCGCACTCGACGGAGTCACATACGAAATCGACCTTTCCAAGCGCAATGCAACCGCATTGCGCGCCGCCCTTTCACGTTATGTGAAGGTGGCTCGGGCAACCCGCAAGCCTGGCCGACCCACATCCGTTTCGCTGATGGGTCCCGTGTCCAAGGTGCCCGCACGAATCGCTGTTGCGACCCGTGCAGGTGCGGCCGCAGGTTCGCGATCGGCCGCTGGCAGCCGCGCAGTTGGCCGCCCGTCCAGCATCGCCAAAGGCTCACTTGCCGGCGGCGTAAACCCGGCCGCTGTCCGCCAGTGGGCAAAGAGCAAGGGCATGGCGGTCAGCGAACGTGGCCGTTTGTCGGCACAGATCATTACGAAATACATCGCTGCCCAGCGTTGAGTCGTGGCGTGATGCGTCGCTCGCTCGCGCGGGCGGTGTCAGACCCGACTGCTGAAGTGTGACCGGTGAGCCCGGTGGTTGCTGGCCCATGGGGGAGGCCAGCGGCCGCCGGGCTTCGCGGTTATTCCCGTTCCCTGCCTGCCCGCTGCGCCGCCGGGAACAACTCGAGTAGATCGCGGGTTAGAGGGGTGCGGGCCGCTCGAAGCAGATCCGAGCCGCTGGACTCAGGGTTCGCCTCGGGGTTCGGCTCCGGTTGGCTTGGGGCTGGATTGGGGTTTGACCCGATGTTGCCTCGAGGTTCTCTTGAAGAATCCATAGAAATCGCGCGGAACCGCATATCGGTGCGCGGGGGTCTTAAGGGTGACGGGGGCTGCTGCAGGCAGACCCGATGCCCGATAAGGTCGCAGTGAGACCGGCCCCGGGGTCGGCTAGACAGACGGCGGCAGCAATGCCACCACATGAGGAGGGGTGCCATGTTCGAGCGATTTACCGATCGAGCGCGACGAGTGGTTGTGCTGGCGCAAGAAGAAGCGCGGATGCTCAACCACAACTACATCGGCACCGAGCACATCCTCCTGGGTTTGATCCACGAAGGCGAAGGTGTCGCAGCCAAAGCACTTGAAGCGCTGAACATCTCGCTGGATGCCGTCCGTGAGCAGGTGCAAGAGACCATCGGCCAAGGTCAGCAAGCACCATCCGGTCACATCCCGTTCACCCCGCGTGCCAAGAAGGTTCTTGAGCTTTCACTGCGCGAAGCCCTGGGCCTGGGCCACAACTACATCGGCACCGAGCACATCCTGCTTGGCCTCATCCGCGAAGGCGAAGGCGTCGCTGCGCAGGTGTTGGTGAAGTTGGGCGCTGACTTGAATCGCGTTCGCCAGCAAGTTATCCAGTTGCTCAGCGGATTCCAAGGCAAAGAGCCCGCGGCCGGACCGGCTGAGGGCACACCGGCGACATCGCTGGTGCTGGACCAGTTCGGCCGCAACCTCACGGTTGCCGCCCGCGAAAGCAAGCTTGACCCGGTCATCGGCCGCGCCCGCGAAATCGAGCGCGTGATGCAGGTGTTGAGCCGTCGCACGAAGAACAACCCGGTCCTCATCGGCGAGCCCGGCGTCGGCAAGACCGCCGTCGTCGAAGGCTTGGCGCAGATGATCGTCCGCGGCGATGTGCCCGAGACTTTGAAAGACAAGCAGCTTTACTCGCTGGATCTTGGTTCGCTCGTCGCTGGATCGCGCTACCGCGGTGACTTCGAAGAGCGCTTGAAGAAGGTCCTCAAAGAGATTCGCACTCGTGGCGACATCATCTTGTTCATCGACGAGATGCACACGCTGGTCGGCGCCGGCGCTGCTGAAGGCGCAATCGACGCTGCCAGCATCCTGAAGCCGATGCTGGCCCGCGGCGAGCTGCAGACAATCGGTGCCACAACGCTGGATGAGTACCGCAAGTACGTTGAGAAGGACGCCGCGCTGGAGCGTCGCTTCCAGCCGATCCAGGTCGACGAGCCGTCGGTTGCTCACACGATCGAGATTCTCAAGGGAATTCGCGACCGCTACGAAGCGCACCACAAGGTGACCATCACCGACAAGGCGCTGGAAGCTGCCGCCACTTTGGCCGACCGTTACATCTCCGACCGGTTCCTGCCCGACAAGGCGATCGACTTGATCGACGAAGCTGGTGCGCGCTTGCGGATTCGCCGCATGACATCGCCGCCGGAGCTGCGCGCATTCGATACACAGATCGAGGAAGTGCGCCGCGAGAAGGAATCCGCCATCGACGGACAGGATTTCGAGAAAGCCGCACTGCTGCGCGACAAGGAGTCGCAGCTGATCTCCACCAAGGCGGAGAAAGAGCGCGAGTGGAAAAACGGCGACCTGG
>JBEHCB010000024.1:0-3185 GCA_041192885.1 Actinomycetota bacterium | reverse complement strand
TTGCCGCAGCTCTGGAAGTCGCTCGCTCGTTGCAGATACCGGTGTTGATGGAACCGACTGCAGGTGTGCGGCCGCCGAACCTGGCAATCACACATCACGCATTAGTGGCTGACAGTTTCATCGATGAGGTATCCGCCGTCGTCAGCATCGGTCGATTCGGACTAGGACGCCACCTGCGTCGCTTGTGCGAACGCACGCCGCTGCACATCGCATTCGCAGCACTTGGCCGCGGAGCTGATCCTTATGCGACAGCCGACACAGTTCTTCCGCTGGAGCAGTGTGCGAGCTCATTGAGCCGCAGCACGGCCGCAAACAACGATTGGCTGGAGCGTTGGCTCACCGCGGATCGCGCTGCTGACGCGCATGTGCGCACTCAGATGGGTGAATGGGCAGAGCAGCCCACAGGTGCGCACATTGCCGACGAGGTTCTGACTGCGGCGACAGAAGCGGGCGCTGTTGTTTTCGCCGCGGCATCCCGCGCGATCCGAGATGTGGACCTGATGTGCCCCGCTGACGCCGCGGACGTAGTTGCCAACTTGGGCGTGAATGGCATCGACGGGTTGGTGTCCACAGGAGTCGGGCTCGCACTGCAGTCGTCGACTCACACATATGCGTTGCTGGGTGACCTGGCTTTCCTGCACGGCAGCAACGGATTGCTGATTCCCAACGACGAACCGCAGCCGAATCTGACGATCGTGGTCAACGACGACAACGGCGGCGCGATCTTCAGCGATTTGGAACAGGGCGCCCCTGAATTCCAGCCATGGTTCGAACGCGTCTTCGGCACACCGCACGATGTTGACCTCGTTGCGCTAGCTCGCGCATACGGGGCCACTGCGGTCGAAGTGTTCGACCTGAGTCAACTTCGCAGTGAACTCAAGCCAGCCACTGGCATCAAGGTCGTCGTGGTGGTCGGTGCGGATCGGGAGCTCTCGCGGGAATTTCGTGCGTCACTGCGTCGCAGGTAACCGCCAGCGTCCGCACTTCCGCGAAAGAACCGCGACCACGCTCACGACGTAAGAGCATTGCGCATCGCTTGCAGTTTCGCGTCGGATTCACTGCGCTCTGTTTCCGGCGTTGATGCCGCAACCAATCCGCAGCCGGCGAACAATCGAACGCTGGTGCGTTCATCATTCATCAGCAAGCCGCACCGCAATGCGATGCCGTATTCGCCATCGCCGTAAGCGCTGCTCCAACCGACCGGCGCCGCGTAGCGGTCGCGGTTCATGCCTTCAAGCTCGCCGATCAATTTCGCCGCACGTTCAGTGGGCGTTCCGCACACTGCGGCTGTCGGGTGCAGAGATGCGGCCAGCGCCACCGCGGGAGTGTCATCGGCCAGCTCGCCGATGACATCGGTGGCAAGGTGCTGCACATTCGCCAATTGCAGCAGCGAAGGTTCGCTTGGCACTGTCAAATCGGTGCAGTGGGCTGCCAATGCATCAGCAACCGATTGCACCGCGTAACGGTGCTCGCCCAGATCCTTATCCGAGTCCAACAGTTGCGCTGCCAAGTCATGGTCGACGAACTGGTCGCGCGACCTCTTCATGGTGCCGGCAAGAACTCGTGAATGGATATGCGCACCTTCACGGCTCACCAACAACTCTGGTGTCGCACCGAACAGTCCATCGACGAAGAAGGTCCAACAACTCGGGTAAGCCTCGTTGAGCCGGCGCATTACCCAACCCACATCGATTGGCGAGTCCGTGGTGCCGACGACATCGCGGGCGAGCACCACTTTGTCCAGGTCGCGAGCTTCGATTCTTCCCACAGCTCGCGCTACAGCCTGCTGCCATTGCTCAAGTGGCACCTGTCCGTCGGCCCAAGCGATGTGCGAGTGCGGTTGCATCGGCTCGCTGCGCTTCAGACGCTGCAGCAGTACGGTCACATCGTGAAGTTCGGCAGAAGGTGCGGTGATCCACCATTGGCTGCCGTCGCGGCCGATCACATATTGCGGGACGACGACCACTGATTCACTTGCATCTGCCTCGAATGAGAACGACATGAATGCGATCGGACCGCGGCCGAATGGGTGGAAGGTGTCCACCCCGGAATCGGAAAGCCATTGAGTCCACCAACGCTGGGCCCGGGCGAAGCGCTCGCGGCCGCTGCATCGGAAGGAGCCGGCTTCGCCGATACCGACCAAGCCGCTTTGTTCTGCGCCGGCGCCCAGAATCCACGCGGATGTGCCGGTTGCGGGGATGAAGTCCAGCAAATCGGCGCCGTCCCACAGGGCTTCGGCAGGGATGTCCAAAGTTGCGATGCTCAAAGCCGCGATATCGGTGATGCCACTGCGGTTGTCGTCCGTGACTGGGGATGCATTCCCAATTGCGGCTGGGACCTCAGTGCTCACATGGTGAGCGTAAACCGCACACACGCACTCAGCAGCGGCTGGCAGCCAGTGCCACAATCACACCGTGACCATCGACGCGACTCCAGGCGACGGCGCTGCGACCCGGGCCGACTTGGACAAGCGGCCGGTTGATGTGGCGGCGATGTTCGATGGCGTCGCCAAGCGCTACGACATCGTCAATGACCTGCTGTCACTAGGGCAGACCCGCCGTTGGCGCCAGCATGTGGTGCGCTCGCTGCAACCCGCTGCTGGCGAGTTGATCTTGGACCTTGCCGCCGGCACCGGCACATCCAGCGTCGCCATCGCTGCCTCCGGCGCGGAGGTTGTCTCAGCGGATTTCTCTTTGGGGATGCTCCGGCAAGGGGCCACGCAATATTCAGACATGATTTTCTGCGCCGCCGATGCGCTGAATCTTCCATTTGCCGACAACAGCTTTGACGCTGCGACGATTTCTTTCGGCTTGCGCAATGTCAGCGATGTGACACGGGCCCTGCAGGAGATGCATCGCGTCGTCCGACCCGGCGGCAGGCTGCTCGTGTGCGAATTCAGCACCCCGACTAATCCGCTGTTCCGCCGGGTTTATCAGGTGTATTTGGTCAAGTTCATGCGCATAGTCGCCCGCCGGTTCGCTAGCAACCCGGCCGCGTACGAGTACTTGGCCGATTCCATTGCCGCCTGGCCCGACCAGCCCGCCCTAGCCCGACAGATAGCTGACGCGGGTTGGCAAACGGTCAAGTGGCGGAATTTGACCGGCGGCATCGTCGCCATGCACCGAGCGGACAAGGCGGCTTAAGAGCAGGCCTCGAGTCCTGGCTTGGGGCGCGAATCGGGCCGT
>JBEHCB010000023.1:0-6766 GCA_041192885.1 Actinomycetota bacterium | reverse complement strand
GGATCAACGACCAACCGTGGCCGAACACCTGCACATGCTCGGCAAGCAGCTCCTGCAGGTGCGCTTCCACCCCGTCCTTCTGTAAGCCTGGATCTTCACCCAGCGCGTGATCACTGTCGTGGTGGATGCTGTGCAATGTGATGATCAATTGCTCGCCTGACTTGTTTGAAACTGTCCAGGTGGTCGTGTCATCGATGATTGCTTCAGTCAGACTGCAGGGCGGGCTCATCCAGTTCAACGGCTTGTACGCGCGGCCATCGGAGTGAATCGACACTGAGCCGTCAGCCTTCACCATCAGCAGCCGCAGGGCGCGTGGCAAGTGCGCAGACAATCGCCCCGCATAATCGACAGTGCACTCGGCGATGACCAACCGCATGGGCGCACAGTATTGGGTGACGGACTGCCCGGTCGCCCGACGAGGCGCTCGTTGGCGATGCCATTGACAGTCGGCAGGCGAGCACCGTGAAATGATCGGTTCGTGGCCAGGCGCAATCGACGCAAAGACGAGCAGCCGCGCGGCCGCGACCCGCAAAGTGCAGCCGCTCCTCAGACGATCGAGAGTCACCCGGATGGGGATTGGGTTGTGCGGCAGTTGCGCGGGTCGAGTTCGACTAAGGAATATCGCTGTCCCGGTTGCGACCAGATCATCCGGATGGCCACCCCGCACTTGGTGGCCTGGCCAGTGGATGATGCGGATGCTGACCATCGCCGCCATTGGCATCCCGCATGTTGGCGGGGACGGTTCAATCGAAAGCCGCGCCACGGTATGTAGTTTCTTGTGAGATGCGCCAGGCGTCTGGGCGGGGGAGCCATCACTTCACGCGACACGGCCGTTCACTGCACAGTCACGATTGCTCGGGTACGCCCTGAACCGTTGGTTGGCTCTGCCGGCGAATAGTGAACAACGAACCTGCGTTCCCTGCGGTCTAGGCTCGGCAATGTGCCAGAGATCGTCGCTAACTCGGTGCTGCCAGCTCGCCGCGAGCCGGTGACGCTGACCACCTCTGACGGCTTGCGTCTCGTTGCTGAACTCGCGCTGCCCGTTGCAGAGCCGCCGGTCGCGACCATGCTCTGCCTGCACCCACTGCCGACCCACGGCGGGATGATGGACAGCCATGTCTTTCGTAAAGCCGCCTGGCGACTTCCGGCATTAGCGAACATCGCGGTGCTCAGATGGAACACCAGGGGGACGACGAGTGCTGCTGGCACCAGCGAAGGGACTTTCACCGGCGGATCCGGCGAAGGGATTGACCTGGCGGCCGCACTTGAGTTCGCGCAATCACGCAATCTGCCGAACATCTGGCTGGTGGGTTGGTCATTCGGCACTGATGTCACCTTGCGCTACGGCAACATGGACGGAGTCGTCGGGGCGATCCTGCTCAGCCCGCCGCTGCGGTGGACTGATGAGACTGATTTGGATCGATGGACCGACTCGGGCCGGCCGTTGGTCTGCTTGGTGCCGGAACTTGATGACTACCTGCAACCGACGCAGGCGCGAACTCGGTTTGCACAGGTCCCGCAAGCGGAAGTGATTGGCGTGGACGGTGCTAGACACCTGTGGGTGGGTGAATCTGCGGTCTCTCGGGTGCTGGATGAGGTTGTCTCTCGTTTAGCGCCAACAAAGTCGCCGTTGCCGAGGGACTGGGATGGGCCGATAGAGCGGTGGAGCGACCTGTGAGCAGGTATGCGCTGATCCCCGCATTCCCCTTTGATGCCCGTGTGTGGGCGGAGGCTGCTGAAGGGTTGCGCGCAGTTGGACATGAGGTCCTCACACCCGACGTCGGCGGTCTCGGGGATTCAGAACTGCCTGCCGTTGCACCGAGTGTGGATGTCATGGCTGAGCAAGTTGCCGACTTTATGGACCAGGCTGGCTGGCCCAGCGCGCACATCGCAGGGATCAGCATGGGCGGCTACATCGCCATGGCCATGCTTCGGCTGTTCCCTGAGCGAGTTGAAGGGCTCGGTCTGATTTGCACCAAAGCGTCGATGGATTCACCGAGCAAGCGCGCCGAGCGACTGCAGCAGGCCGATGATATGAACTCCTCGGCACTGGCCGTCATGGCGAGAGCCATGGCGGTTGCGCTGATCGCCGACGATGAGCCTCGATCAGCGCAAGTTCAAGCGTGGGTGAGTGATCAAGACCCAACCGCGGTGGCCTGGTCCCTGCGGGCTATGGCAGCTCGTCCAGATTCCCTAGGCGTTCTGCGCACGGCGGGCAGCCGACTGGCGGTTGTGGTCGCTGGTCAGGTCGATCCGATGGTCACCGCTGCGGATGTTCATCAGATGGCTGCGGCTCTGACTGATGCTGGTGCACGACCGACGGTCGTGACCTTGGCGGGCGTAGGGCACCTGGCAGCGCTGGAGGCGCCGGCAGCAGTGGTTGACGCTCTGCTTACGCTGAGTCGGCGACCTCCATCTGACTGATGCCTTCGGGGAGTCGTGATCTCAACAATCGCGTCAGACATGCCGAAGCCCCGCCCGAAATTTCCGGGCGGGGCTTCGGCATCGTGCTTAGGACTGGCGGGTGAGCGTGACCTTGCCGGAGGTGCCGACGAAGCCGGTCACAACACGGTAGGACTGCTGTTTGGCAGTGGTGCGACCAGAAAGCGCCTTGTAGCGGACGTAACAGGTGGTCGATTCGCCGTTGGCGATGCAGGTGGCTGCGTCGACTCCGGAGGAAGTGAATTTCACGATCGTGCCGGCTTCTATGTAGTCGATGTCGAAGACACAGTTGACGAGCGCCTTGCAGAAACTCGGCGGCGTGACTCGCGGAACATAAATCCAGATTGACGCTGACTGGCCGTTTGCTGTCGCGGTCACGCGGTACTTACCCGAGTTCGTCGGAGCAGCCAGGGGCAGGGTGACAGCACCTGTGGCGGTTGTGACACCAGAGGTCGACCCTGCGCCAGACATCGAGAGAGTCACGCTCGACTTGGGCGCGAAGTTGGTCATTCTGTAGGTCAGCCGGTAACCGGGGGCTATGACCTTACGAGTGGCGGAAAGCGTCGGGGTGCAGATGGGATAGCAAGCCTTACTGGGTGCAACGACTGCTGCCTGTGCGGGCGCTGCCGCGATTGCGACCGCTGTCATGCCGGATGCAGCGAGAACGCCGGCGGCCATTGCCGAACGGATTTTCATCGACTCATACTCCCTTTGACCCAAGATACTGAACCTGGGCGACCCTCACCACTGTCCCGAACCAGCGAGAAAACGTGTTTCCCGCCTGTTTCACCGATAATGGCGTCAGCGATAATGACAGCCTGCTCAGTTTCCGTGCACGTCGTGTACGGAAATTTCCGCACGTAGCGAAACTATCATATGCGCACGCGGCGGTCAACGCTGGCATGCACGATTTACGCGCATCGCTCGCGCATTGGCAGTGAATTTCAGGTGAACGAAACTGCCGTTAGGCTACACCGGGCACGGCGGACTTAACTATCGGTTCGATTTTTTGTCAACCTGCACTAACCCCGGCGCGAACCGCAGGATCTGAGATTGCAGCTGGCGGACCGACAAGTTCCACCAGCACCCCACCGCAACTGCGCGGGTGGATGAAACTGATCTGCCTTCCAGCCGCGCCGCGTTGGGGCTGCGGGTGCAGCACCTCGAGCCCGGCCCCCAAGCACGCATCGATCGCGGCCTGTACGTCGGTGACCTCGAATGCGACTTGCTGCAATCCTGGCCCCCGCTTGGTAAGAAACCTGTCGATGGCCGAGTCTTCTCGGGCGCTGGCCAGAAGTTGCATCTGTGGGCCGCCACCGGGAGCGGAAAGCATCACTTCATGGACGCCTTGCTCGTCGTTGGTCTCGCGATGGGTCTCCCGCCATCCCAGCATCGCCCACATCGCCACAGCGGTGTCGAGGTCGGACACGGCGATGCCGACATGGTCAATCCCAACGAGCAAGCGGCCCAGGACCTCGGTTACCGGCGATGCGGCGTTCATCACGCGCCCAATCATGCTGGAGCCGTGCCGGTAGGTGACATACTGCCTCGCCGCAACTGGTTGGCAATCTCGCACTGGCGGGTCGGGATGCCGGCCACACGCCAACCCCATCTGCAGAACCTTTGTGCAACAAGGAGATACCCGTGACCAACTCGACGTCAGTCATCGTTGCTGGTGCCCGCACTCCGATCGGCCGACTGCTCGGCGCATTCGCTGATGTGCCCGCGGTGTCCTTGGGCGCGACCGCAATTGAGGCGGCCATGAAGCGAGCCGGCATCGACGGCAGCCAGGTCGACTACACGATCATGGGGCAGGTCATCGGTGCTGGCGCAGGGCAGATCACAGCGCGGCAAGCTGCTGTTGCTGCAGGCATCCCGATGGATGTGCCCGCGTTGACTGTCAACAAGGTGTGCTTATCGGGCATGAACGCGGTCATCCTCGCCGACCAGATGATCCGCTGCGGAGATGCTGAGGTTGTGATCGCTGGGGGCATGGAGTCGATGACTCGCGCCCCGCACCTACTGATGGGTTCGCGTGCCGGGACGAAGTACGGCGATTGGACCATGGTTGATGCCACCGCGCACGATGCATTGACATGCGGGTTCGACCACATTGGCATGGGTGAGGCCACCGAGCGAGACAACTCCCAGCACGCAGTGCTGACTCGGCAGGCGCAGGACGAGTTCTCCGCTCAATCACACCGACGCGCTGCAGCCGCACAAGCGGCTGGAGTCTTCGACAGCGAGATCACTCCGGTCAGAATCCCACAGCGAAAAGGCGACCCGGTGGTCGTGACCAAGGATGAAGGCGTCCGCCCGGACACAACTGCGGAGTCCCTCGGCACATTGCGCCCGGCATTTGCGAAAGAAGGCACCATCACCGCCGGCTCGTCGTCGCAGATCTCCGACGGCGCTTGCGCGCTGGTCATCATGGGCAAGGCCAAAGCCGAAAGCCTCGGCCTGACCTGGATTGCGGAGATCGGCGCTCACGGCATGGTCTCCGGCCCCGACACCAGCTTGCACATGCAGCCAGCGAACGCGATTGCGGCCGCATGCGCCAAAGAAGGTGTTGCTGCCGCCGACCTGGATTTGTTGGAGATCAATGAAGCATTCGCCGCCGTTGCCCTCGTCTCGACGGACGCACTCGGCGTCGACGCATCTCGGGTGAATGTCAACGGCGGCGCTATCGCGCTTGGTCACCCTGTGGGGATGTCGGGTGCGCGCATCGTGTTGCACCTTGCCTTGGAGTTGAAGCGTCGCGGCGGCGGAATCGGTGCAGCCGGACTATGCGGTGGCGGCGGCCAGGGCGATGCGTTGATCCTGCGCGTGCCGAAGAAGTAACGACTGCAGTCGCGCGCGGTTCATCGCCCGTAGCAGGTGGCAATCGCCTAGCGTTGCCCGCGTGAACCAGCAGGAGTTGCTTGAAGGGGTGCGAGCGCGCACTCCTCGAGCGCTGGGACGCGCTATCAGCATCGTCGAAGACGGCGGAGACCCCGCTCGCGAGTTGATGGCGGCGATTGCGAGTGCAACATCTGGTGCTCGAGTTATAGGTATCACCGGCTCGCCCGGTGTCGGCAAATCCACGACTACATCAGCGCTGATTGATTTCCACCGCCATGCAGGACGCACGGTCGCGGTGCTCGCCTGCGATCCTTCATCGCCGTTTAGCGGCGGCGCACTGCTGGGCGATCGCGTGCGCATGCAAGAGCATTTCCTCGATACTGGCGTGTACATCCGCTCGATGTCATCACGGGGTCACCTCGGCGGGCTGTCTGCATCGACTCCACAAGCAGCGCGCTTGTTGGATGCTGCCGGTTTCGACATCATCATCATCGAGACTGTCGGTGTCGGCCAAAGTGAAGTTGAAGTGGCTGCTGCCGCTGACACCACAGTCGTGTTGCTGGCACCAGGCATGGGTGACGGCATCCAAGCTGTGAAGGCCGGCATCCTGGAAGTCGGCGACATCTTCGTCGTGAACAAAGCCGATCGGGACGGTGCGCACGAGACAGTTAGGGAATTGCGCCACGCGCTTTCACTGGCTGCGGATGTGCGCGCTCGGCCGGCCGAGCCCGATGAGTGGGTGCCGCCGATCTTGCTCACAGTTGCCAGTACTGGCCAGGGAATCCCTGAACTGGCAGCTGCAGTCGATGACCACGGCGCTTGGCTGGTTGGCACGGAGCCAGGACGGCAGCGCCGGGCCAGGCGAGCGCAAGCGGAACTGGAAGCCGTGCTGCTGGCGCAACTGCGCGCGCGGGTTGGGGCGTTCCGCAATGACCCCGGGTTCCAGCAGTTGGCTGCCGAGGTCGGTCAGGGACTCCGTGATGCGTACTCCGCCGCTGAGGTTCTAGTCTCGCGTCTGTGAGCAAGCAGAACCCTGAATCCGCCGATGATGCGGCGCAGATTGCCGCTGGCCGCGCGCGCTGGCAAGAGCGCTACGCAGCCGAAGTGTCGGCCGGGCGCGTTGCCCGCGAAACTGCGCTGAGCCTGTCTGGCGACACAGTTGCGCCGGTTTACGGGCCGAGCGACAGTGACTCGGTCGCGGACTTCGAGCGCATCGGCTGGCCGGGCGAGTTCCCGTTCACTCGAGGTATTCACGCCAGCGGTTATCGAGGTAAGCCGTGGACAATCCGCCAGTTTGCAGGTTTCGGCGACGCAGCTGCGACCAACTCGCGTTTTCACCAGCTGCTGAACGGCGGTGGCGACGGCTTGAGTGTCGCCTTCGACATGCCAACGCTCATGGGCATCGACTCAGATGCGCCGCTCGCACTCGGTGAAGTCGGCCACTGCGGGGTCGCAATCGACTCGGCGGCTGACATGGAGAGAT
>JBEHCB010000022.1:0-4355 GCA_041192885.1 Actinomycetota bacterium | reverse complement strand
CAGTTGTACTTCCTGTTACGCGGGGCCTTAACGTCTTTAGAGCATTTGGGGCGTGGTTTGGCCGTCATCCTTGCTTTCATCGCCATCAAGCTCGTTTTGGAGGTTCTGCACGGGCTCGGCTACGCCGTACCACTCATCGACACCGTACTCAGCCTGGTCGTGATTTTGCTCGTTCTTGCCGCCACGGTGTTCGCAAGTTGGCTGCACGAGAAAAGGCATCCTGGCGTTGCCGGTGAAGTGGGTGAGGAGCCTGCGGTGGCGGAACCCGGTGAAGCGCTAGAGGATTTGCTGGGTGAGGATCATGCATGAGTTTCTGCGCGTCAAGGGCGCTCGGGAACACAACCTCAAAGACATCTCCGTCGAGATGCCAAGAGATGCCCTCATCGTGTTTACGGGCCTCTCGGGTTCTGGGAAGTCGTCGCTGGCATTCGACACCATCTTCGCCGAAGGCCAACGCCGCTATGTCGAATCCCTAAGCGCGTATGCGCGCCAGTTTTTAGGTCAAATGGACAAGCCGGATGTGGACTTCATCGAAGGTTTATCTCCGGCTGTGTCGATCGATCAGAAGTCGACGAGTCGAAACCCGCGTTCAACCGTGGGCACAATCACTGAGATCTACGATTACATGCGACTTCTTTTCGCGCGCATCGGCATTCCGCACTGCCCAGAATGCGACCGACCGATAAATCGCCAAAGCCCGCAGGTGATCGTTGATCAAGTGTTAGCCCTGCCCGAGGGAAGCCGCTTCCATGTTCTGGCCCCCGTCGTCCGCGAGCGCAAGGGCGAGTTCTCGGACTTGCTCCGATCCCTGCAGTCCCAGGGCTACAGCCGCATGAAGATCGACGGCACGGTGTACCCGGCGGATGAACTGCCCACACTGAAGAAGCAAGAGAAACACAGCATCGATGTCGTCATCGACAGGCTTGTGGTACGTGACTCAAGTCGCGTCCGATTGACAGATTCCGTGGAAACAGCTTTGCGTTTGGGGCAAGGCACAGTGGTTCTGGAGTTTGTGGATCTGGATGCCGCGGATCAGGGGAGAGTGCGAACTTTCAGCGAACACCTGGCCTGTCCCGATTGCGAGATCTCGTTCGATGTTCTGGAACCGCGCAGTTTCTCGTTCAACTCGCCTTTCGGTGCTTGCGACGAATGCTCAGGAATCGGCGTATATATGCAGGCTGACCCTGAACTCGTGGTCCCTGATACAGGTTTGTCCATCAAGGATGGTGCGATTGCCCCGTGGAGTGGCAGCGCCAGTCAGGATTACTTCACGAAGCTGCTCAGCAGTTTGTCCAAACAACTCGATTTCAGCTTGGACACACCATGGAAGAAGCTCCCAGCAGCCATCAGGAAGACGATTCTCTACGGCGCTGACGACTCCCTGCAGGTGCGATTCACATCCCGCTACGGGCGCAATCGCAGTTACAGCGCCACATACGAAGGCGTGATCCCGTTTGTGGAGCGACGCTATAGCGAAGCTGAGAACGAGAGCACCAAAGAGCGTTACGGCGCCTGCATGCGCGAGGTGCCATGTCCCGAGTGCGATGGCACCCGCCTGAAACCCGTTGTTCGCGCTGTGCGCATTCATGGTCACGGCATCGCCGAAGTGTCGTCGCTGTCTATCGGCGAAGCGCTGCAGCTGTTCACGACCCTGGAACTGGACGAGCGCGAACGGTTCATCGGCGAGCGGGTCATCAAAGAGATCCACGAACGTTTGCGGTTCATGGTCGATGTCGGGCTGGATTACTTGTCGTTGGACCGCGCAGCAGGCACCTTGTCCGGCGGTGAAGCACAGCGAATTCGTTTAGCGACGCAGATCGGCGCGGGATTGGTTGGAGTGCTCTATGTCTTGGACGAACCGAGTATCGGGTTGCACCAACGGGACAATCACCGCCTGATTGAGACCCTTATCCGTTTGCGCGACCTCGGCAACACGCTGATCGTTGTCGAGCACGATGAAGACACCGTTCGCAGCGCCGATTGGGTGGTTGACATCGGCCCCGGGGCAGGCGAATACGGCGGCAAGGTCGTGCACAGCGGCACCGTGGAGAAGCTGCTGGCCAGTGATGAATCATTGACCGGCAAGTATCTCAGCGGAAAGGTGTCGATTGAGGTCCCGGCTGGCCGCAGGTCAGTGGACAAGAATCGGATTCTGCGCGTGGAAGGTGCCAGCGAACATAACTTGGCCGATGCCACTGTCGACTTCCCGCTTGGGTGTTTCGTCGCTGTCACCGGTGTGTCTGGATCAGGGAAATCGACTCTCGTTAACGACATCACTTACACGGCGCTGGCTCGACATCTGCACGGTGCGCGGCACATGCCCGGCCGGCATAAGCGCATAGTGGGGCTGGATCTGCTGGACAAGGTCGTTCATGTGGACCAAGGGCCGATCGGCCGGACACCGCGTTCCAACCCGGCGACTTACACAGGCGTCTTCGACCACATTCGCAAGCTATTCGCCGAGACCACCGAAGCGAAGATTCGCGGCTACCAGCAGGGGCGCTTCTCGTTCAATGTGAAGGGCGGGCGCTGCGAGGATTGCGCCGGCGACGGGACGATCCGCATTGAGATGAACTTCCTGCCCGATGTCTATGTGCCATGCGAGGTCTGCAAGGGAGCGCGGTACAACCGAGAAACCCTCGAAGTTCACTACAAAGGAAAGTCAATTTCCGATGTTCTGGACATGCCGATCAGCGAAGCGGTCGAGTTCTTCTCAGCGATTCCGGCGATTGCGCGGCATATGCAGACCTTGGTCGATGTCGGTTTGGGTTATGTCCGGTTGGGGCAGCCCGCCACAACCTTGTCTGGTGGTGAAGCGCAACGCGTGAAATTGGCCAGCGAGCTTCATAAGAGGTCGACTGGTCGCACGGTGTATGTGCTCGACGAACCCACCACAGGATTGCATTTCGAGGATGTTCGAAAGTTGCTCGCGGTGCTGCATGGCCTGGTCGAGAAGGGGAACACGGTCATCGTCATCGAACACAACCTGGATGTGGTGAAAACTGCTGACTGGGTCATCGATATGGGGCCGGAGGGCGGGTCCCGTGGCGGCCGCGTCATTGCCACAGGCACCCCCGAACAGGTTGCGGCGGCACATACGAAGTCGGGCAGTTACACGGGGGCGTTTCTGGCGCCGATGCTGGCAAGCTCGGCCAACGTCAAGCAGATGCCGGCAAAGAAGACAGCGGCTCGCGCCGGCGCGAGGTAGGCCGTCATGGCGGATCCGCGGACATATAGACCGCCCACCGGCACCATCCCGACTGCCGCTGGCGTTTATCGGTTTTGGGATGAATCGGATCGCGTCGTCTATGTGGGCAAGGCAAAGTCCCTTCGATCCCGCTTGTCCTCCTATTTTCAGGATCCAGCGAGCTTGCTGCCGCGAACGGCGCAGATGGTTTATGCCGCGAACCGAGTTGATTGGGTTGTTGTTGGCACCGAAAGGGAAGCCCTGCAACTTGAGTACCAGTGGATCAAAGAATTCTCGCCCCGTTTCAATATCCGCTATCGCGATGACAAGTCATATCCCTTCTTGGCAGTGACCATGGGCGAGGAATTCCCCCGCGTGACAGTGCTGCGTGGCAATCGCCGCAAAGGCACGCGGTATTTCGGGCCGTTTACCCAGGCGTGGGCCATCAGGGACACAGTTGAAACCCTGCTGCGCGTGTTCCCAGTGAGGTCGTGCGCACCGGCGGTCTTCCGCGACGCGCAACGATCCAATCGCCCTTGTTTGCTCGCGCACATCGGACGCTGCAGTGCACCATGTGTGGGCCGGGTCAGCGAATCAGAACATCGGCTGATCGCTTTGCAGTTGTGTGATTTCATGGCTGGGGACAGCGATCCAGTGGTGAATCGACTCACTGAATCTATGGAGTCGGCTGCCGCGA
Organism: Actinomycetota bacterium; assembly: GCA_041192885.1. GTDB lineage: Bacteria > Actinomycetota > Actinomycetes > S36-B12 > UBA5976 > RFTO01. The sequence continues at coordinate 471 of JBEHCB010000022.1, read as the reverse complement.
GTGAGGAATTTGAGCTGGCAGCACGTTATCGCGATGACCTGGGGGCAATTGCCCAAGTTCTCGAGAGGTCCGCGCTGGTCATGCCCGATCGAACCGATGCTGACGCTTTTGCGATGACGGGCGACTCACTGCAGTCATATGTATCCGTATTTCATATCCGCAAAGGCAGAGTCTCAGGTCAGCGTTCATTTCCAGTTGACCGGGTTGAAGATGTCAGCGATGCGCACTTGCTGACAACCATCGTGGTGCAGTTTTACTCGGACGCCAACGTTGATGTCCCTTCGTTGGTTTTGGTCCCGGATATCGGGCTGGATTCGCGCGATCTTGAATTGGCTGTTGCAGGGGTGAAGGGTGCATCAGTGGAGGTGAGAGCGCCTCAGCGCGGGCAGTTGCGTGAGTTCATGGAGACTGTCCAGGCGAATGCCGATGAAGCACTGCGCCAGGGTTCGCTCAAGCGAGCTACGGACATCA
>JBEHCB010000021.1:0-3027 GCA_041192885.1 Actinomycetota bacterium | reverse complement strand
TCCGCGTGGATTCAGAGCGCGCTCAGTACTGGCTGGGTGTCGGCGCACAGCCGACGGAAGCAGTCGAGGCGATCCTCAAGGTCACCGGCGACTGGCAGAAGTTCAAGGGACTGCCGGGTGCAGAGGGCACCTTGCGCGTCGCTGAGCCGAAGGCGGACAAGCGAGTCTTGTTCGAAGCCGCAGTAAAATCTGCAGCCGAAGAGCCGCTTCCGTCGGCGACAACGCCGAAGAAGAAGGCCGCCGCCGTCGCGGAGCCGGTCGCTGAGGAAGCACCAGCAGCCGAGGCTGTTGACGCTGCTGCTGAGCCGGTTGCCGAAGAAGCCCCCGCTGCTGAGGCTGCTGCTGAGCCGGTCGCCGAGGAAGCCCCCGCTGCTGAGGCTGCTGCTGAGCCGGCCGAGGAGTCCGCGGTCGAGGCCGAGCAGCAGTGAACGCTTTGGAAGAGGCGATCGCACACTTGATCGCCGGCATCGTCGACCATCCCGATGATGTCTCCGTGCGCACATCAACGAACCCGCGCCGCGGCACCACCCTGCTTGTACATGTGCACCCAGACGACATGGGTCGAGTCATCGGCCGAGCTGGCCGCACGGCTCGCGCTGTGCGAACCGTCGCTGGTGCGCTGAACGGCGGAACGTCGGTGCGCGTGGATTTCATCGGCCCTGACGGCCGCTGACCAGCCGCCCGAACGAGCGTTGGCGAGAGGGTCGAGATGCATGTCGTCGTCGGCCGCGTGGGCAAACCGCACGGACTGCGCGGTGAAGTCACCGTTGAACCGCGCACTGATGCGCCGGCTGAAAGATTCGTCGCCGATGCCGTGTTCGTCACCGACCCCGCTGAGCGCGGGCCTTTGACAATCGAATCGGTTCGATTCCACCAGGCAACGCCGCTGGTTATGTTCGCTGGCGTCGGCGACCGCGATGAAGCAGAGCGTCTTCGCGGCACTCTGCTGTTGATCGACACCGACGCGGACACTCTCGCGGCCGGCGACGATGAGTATTGGGATCACGAACTGATCGGCGCCGCAGTTGTTGACTCAGATGGATCTCGCCTGGGCGTCGTCGGCGATGTCATCCACCTGCCAGCCCAAGATCTTCTGAGTGTCATCGCCGAAGACGGACACGAGGTCCTCGTGCCATTCGTCGCCGAGATCGTCACCGATGTCGATGTGACCTCAGCGCGAGTTGTCGTTCGCGATCCAGGTGGCTTGTTCGACGAATCCGAAGCCGTGTCGGCCGGCGATGCACGCGGTGACGCAGACGCAGGACCACGGGGCAGGGGAGGCAACTGATGCGCATCGATGTCATCTCGATCTTCCCCGATTACATGCAGCCGCTGAAGTTGTCGCTCGTGGGCAAGGCGCTGGAGCGCGGCCAACTAGAGGTGCATCTGCACGATTTGCGCGAGCATGCCCACGATGTCCATCGCACGGTTGATGACTCCCCGTACGGGGGTGGCCCAGGCATGGTGATGAAAGCCGATGTGTGGGGCGACGCGATCGACGCGGTCATCGCCGAAGGCCCGCATGACTTGTTGGCACCGCTGCTGGTTGTGCCGACTCCCACCGGCGATGTGTTCACGCAAGCCCGGGCGCAGGAGCTGTCCGAGTACCCGTGGCTGATTTTCTGTCCGTCCAGGTATGAGGGCATGGACGGTCGCGTTGTCGACTTCTATCGCCGCAGCAGCGATGTTGCCGGCGTGCTGGAGCTGTCGTTGGGCGATTACGTGTTAGCCGGCGGCGAAGCGGCAGTGCTGGTCATGGTTGAAGCCGCCGTCCGGTTGTTGCCTGGGGTTTTAGGTAACGACGACAGCGTTGTCGACGAGTCATTCGCCGACGGAACCGAGGGAATGCTCGCTGCGCCGGTGTACACGCGGCCGCCGCAGTGGCGCGGATTGGATGTGCCGGAGGTCCTGCTCAGCGGCGACCACCAACGCATCGCGCAATGGCGTCGGCAGGCGGGCTTGGACCTCACTCGCGCGCGGCGGCCCGACCTGATTGATTGAGCCCGGCAACGGCTGTGGCAGACTCATCCCTGCAGTATCCGTCCGAACTGCTGCCGCAAGGGTGGCTCGGACTCCACGGAACTGACCCCACTCGTGTTCACGCGATATGCACGCGGACGGCTTGCGGCGCCCGCCAGGAGAGATCATGAACCGCCTCGACTCACTTGATGCCGCCTCGTTGCGCACCGACATCCCGGACTTCCGCCCCGGCGACACCGTCAAGGTGCACGTGAAGGTTGTCGAAGGAAACCGCTCGCGTGTGCAGGTGTTCCAGGGCGTGGTTATCCGTCGCCAAGGCGGCGGACTGCGCGAGACCTTCACAGTCCGCAAGGTTTCCTTCGGCGTCGGCGTCGAGCGCACCTTCCCGGTCCACTCGCCGATCATCGAGAAGACCGAACTTGTCTCCCGCGGCGATGTCCGCCGTGCGAAGTTGTACTACCTGCGCGAACTGCGCGGTAAGAAGGCGAAGATCCGCGAGCTTCGCGACAACAGCCCGAAGGCCGCTGACGACTCTGCATCGTCGTGATGTTCGACGACCGCCCCGCAGATGATTCCGCGGCGGCAGGTTCGAATCAGCAGGAGCCGGCAGGTCCGGGATTCTGGGCATCAGCGCGGGAGTTCGTTGTCATTCTCGTTGTTGCCGTCGGCTTGACCGCACTGCTGCACAACTTCGTCGTGCAGTCGAACTATGTGCCCAGCCCCTCCATGTCTGACACCTTGAAGGTGGACGACAAACTGCTGGTGTCGCGGATTGCCACTCGAGTCGATGGCGTCCGCCGCGGCGAGGTCGTGGTGTTCGCAGACCCGGGAATGTGGGTGAGCGGGGTAGCGAAGCCAGAGGGATTGGCCCGCGCCTGGCACAACGCGCTGGTGGCGCTGAAGCTTGCCGATGGCCGAAACCAACTGGTGAAGCGAGTCGTGGGGCTTCCCGGTGATCGAGTCCGCTGCTGCGATGGCGCCGGTCGCATTGTGGTCAACGGGGTTTCTCTCACGGAGCCGTACGTCAAAGGTGCCCGCAGCGACCAG
>JBEHCB010000020.1:0-5542 GCA_041192885.1 Actinomycetota bacterium | reverse complement strand
GAATCGGGAAGTCGGCGCTGACTTCCTTGACGAAGTCGAACTCGCCCTGCGGCAGCGCCGCATCCAAGGTCATCGCAGTCAACCCGCGAAGGAATGTCTCGTAACCCGCCACAGCCTTCGGCGTGAACTCCGGCTGCATGATCTTGCGCAGCGCCCGGTGGCGCTCGCCATCGGTTTCCAGCATGGACTTGCGAACATCCATCTGCTCTTGATCGAGCTCTTCCAAGTTCGCGGCGCCGACTTCGCTTGAGAACGTGTTCGCATCCCTGAGCACATTGACAATGTCGTGGTAGCGAGTGACCGACCAGAACCCGTGATTAGGTGCGTCTTCGACATCCCAGTGCAGCGGGTCTTCTGCGCGAAGCTGATCGAAGGTCTCCCACGGCGGCGCAGCCTCGAACAAATCAAGGTTGTCCAAGCGGATGTCGTTGACGCTGCTCATGTGAGTGCTCCTTGATTACCGGGTTGGTTACCGGGGTTGCCGGGCTGCATCAACCAGCCGTTGGACAAACGCGTTGAAAACCTGCTGTTGAACCGAGTCACCTGCGGCGGTGTCCTCCGGATGCCACTGCACCCCGACGATAGTCGGCTCATCGGTGCCAACCACGGCTTCGACGGTGCCGTCAGCTGCCCGAGCGACAACCGTCAGCCCATCGCCGACGCGGCCGATCCGCTGGTGGTGGTGACACGACACATGTGCGGTGTCTCCGCTGATGCCGATCAGTTCATTGCCACCAGCAATCTCCACATCGTGGCGGTGGTGCTGGTGGGTCGGCTCGAAATGCTGCTCGAGGGTGCCGCCCATCGCGACATTGAGCGCTTGGAAGCCGCGGCAGATGGCAAACAACGGAAACTTCTCCTGCCGCGCCCAAGCGATCATCGACAAATCCGCGGCGTCTTGCACATCGTCAACCTCGTACACACGCGGATCGACCGGTTCATCGGTGTAGCGGGCAGGGTTCAGATCGCCCCCGCCGGGCATCAACACCCCGTCGAATCCACGCAGCCTGGTCGCCCAGTCCATGCCGTCGGCATCATCAATTGGCAGCAGCATCAACGGCTCGCCGCCGGCCCGCCATACCGATTCGAGGATGGGTCGGGACACGACGACTCCAGCGTGGCGCAGACAGCTGACGCTGTGAGCAAACCGACCGAGGATGGCGATACGTGGTCGCACGCATCACACCCTAACGCCTGTCGAAGTCGGCTAGGGTCACGCAGGAGTTTGATTCATCTCACGAAGCACTCCAGCCACACGCACACGCGGCGCCGATTGAGTGCCAGCACCGGCGACCAGCCGCTGCGGGCACACCGACGCAGCACGACAATGAGCCCCACACCACCGACAGGAGCAGCGCTCGATGAGCAAGGTCACCGTCGCGGGAGTCGACATTGACACCCGCCATTTCATCGGCGGCCAACGCGTCGCTTCTGCAGACGGTTCGACGTTCGCCGACCACAGCCCGATTGACGGCGCGATGCTCGGGAACTTCTCCAACGGCGCAGCCGCAGATGTGGACGCGGCAGTCGCGGCTGCTCGCGCAGCCTTCCCCGCCTGGGCGGCCACACCGCCAGCTGAGCGTGCGGCTGTGCTGCACCGAATCGCGGACATCGTCGAGCGCCGCCTCGAAGAACTCGCAATCGTCGAGACAACCGACAACGGCGCTTTGTTGCGTTCGCACCGGCGCGGTGTGATGCCGCGGGTTGCGCACAACTTCCGCTTCTTCGCTGACTACTTGATTAACGACCTGCATCACGAGCCGTTTGAAACTCGCGGCCACACCAACATCGTCTCGTGGGACCCGTCGGGTGTGTGCGCGCTGATCACGCCGTGGAACGCACCGCTGATGCTGGCCACATGGAAGATCGCGCCGGCTTTGGCCAGTGGCGACACAGTCATCTTGAAGCCAGCCGAGTGGACGCCGCTGACCGCATCGCTGCTGTGCGACATCGTCGAGGAAGCGGACCTGCCTGCTGGAGTGTTCAATGTCGTCCAAGGCGTCGGTGAGAAAGCTGGTGCTGCGCTGGTCGCGCACCCGGGAATCTCGCGCATCTCATTCACCGGTTCGGTGCCGACGGCGGTGTTAGTGGCCAAAGCAGCAGCAGAGAACCTCACGCCCTGCTCGTTTGAACTGGGCGGCAAGAGCCCGACCATCATCTTCGACGATGCCGACCTCGACCTGGCTGTGGAGCTGGCAGCCGAGCAGTACGACAACGCCGGCCAGGTCTGCTTGGCAGGCACCCGACTGCTGGTGCAGGAATCCATCGCCGAGGAATTCCTTAGCCGTTTCGAGGCTCGCGTTGCCAAGATCAAGCAAGGCGACCCACGCGATGAAGCAACTGACATGGGTCCGAACATCCACCCCGAGCATGTCGCACGCGTCGACGGATTCGTGCAGCGAGCCCGTGAAGCAGGCGCCCGCATCGTGTTCGGCGGCAAGCGAGTCGCCACCGACAACCTGTTCTACGAGCCGACATTGATCATCCCGGCCGCCGCAACGGACGAGATCGTCTGCGAAGAAGTGTTCGGCCCGGTGCTGACCATGCAGACCTTCGGCAGCGACGACGAGGCAATCGCCATGGCCAATGACACACAGTTCGGCCTGGCTGCCTGCATCGCCACCGGCGACCGCAGCCGCGCCGAACGGGTCACCAGCCAACTCGTGGCCGGCACCATCTGGGTTAACTGCTTCTTCGTGCGCGACTTGCGTGCGCCGTTCGGCGGCTCCCGCAAGTCCGGCGTCGGCCGCGAGGGCGGTACCTGGTCGTTCGATTTCTACAGCGATGTCAAGAACACCGTGTTCTCGCCTAACGGATGGAAGGAAGGTGCCTGACCATGGGTGAAGTTGTGGGGATGGGCCTGTTGGCGCATGTGCCGACGATCATGCTGCCCAAAGAAATCCGCTACGAACTCAACGAGGGCAAAGAGATCTCTCTGGTGCCGGGCCTTGAGCGGCTGCGTAAAGAAGTGTTCGAGACCTTGGACTACGACACCGTCGTGGTGCTCGACTCGCACTGGGCAACCACCGTCGAGTGGGTCATCACCGCACAGGACCGCCGCCATGGCTTGTTCACCAGCGAAGAACTGCCGCGCGGCATGAAGCAGATCCCTTACGACTTCGCTGGCGACCCCGAGCTCGCGTTCGCCACAGCTGCATTGGGCGAGAAGCACGGCACCTGGATCACACCGATCGACGACCCGCACCTGCCTATCTATTACGCCACCATCAACCTTTGGAAATACCTCGGCGAGGGTTTGGACAAGAAGTGGGTGACCGTCGGCGTCTGCCAAACGGCAGAGCCGGAGGACGCCCTTCGACTGGGTCGCGCGCTGGGTGAGGCAATCGAGCAGACCGACCGCAAGGTGTTGCTGCTGGCATCGGGCGCTCTGTCCCACACCTTCTATCCGCTGCGACAACTGCGCAAGCACGAGGCGAGCGACCCAAGCCATATCTTCACGCCGGAAGCGCGCGCTGCGGATGAAGAGCGCATCGAATGGTTCAAGGCCGGCGACCACGCCCGGGTGCTGGACACACACGATCAATTCCGCAAGTTCAAGCCCGAAGCCGGCTTCCAGCACTACTTGATGATGATCGGCGCCGTTGGCGAAGGCGACTGCACCGCAGCCGGGCGGATGTACAGCGAATACGAGAACTCGGTCGGCACCGGCCAAGTGCACATCTGGTTTGACCGACCGGCGAATGGCTTCCCGACCTCGCGCAGATTGTCGGTGACCCGTGACTGAGTTCCGCCGAATCCTGCTTGACGGCTACCCGGTGCAAGTTCGCCGCGAAGGCGACCTGCTGGTGTGCGCCGACGGCCGCGAAGTCGCCATCGCCGATGCCATCCACCTGCCGCCGGTGGAGCCGACCAAGATCATCGCGGTGCACTTGAACTACCAGAGCCGCACCGACGAGTTCATGACCAAGTTGCCGGCGGCGCCGACTTACTTCCACAAGCCGATCACCGCATTGAACTCTCACGATGCGGCTGTCGTGCGCCCGCAACGGTGCAAGTGGCTGAACTACGAAGGCGAAATCGTCATCGTCATCGGCCGCACCTGCCGGAACATCTCCCCCGACGAGGCTGCCGATTACATCGCCGGCTACACGGTCGGCAACGACTACGGATTGCACGACTTCCGCGACACCGATGCAGGATCAATGCTGCGCGTCAAAGGCAGCGACACCCTGGCGCCGGTGGGCCCGGGGTTGGTGACCGACTGGGATTTCCGCAACAAGCAAATCCGCACCTTGGTCAACGGCGTGGTGAAGCAAGACGACAACACCGCGAACATGGAATGGGACATGCACTACTTGGTCGCGGATATCGCCCGCACCATCACTTTGGTGCCGGGCGACATGCTGTTCTCCGGCACGCCGGCCAACAGCCGCCCAGTGCAGCCAGGTGATGTTGTCGAGGTGGAAGTGGAAGGCCTCGGCACACTTCGCAACCACATCGTGGAAGGGCCGACCCCCATCCGCGAGGATGTTGGAGCACAGCCGACCGAGAGCGAGGAAGTAGTCTCGACCGCGCTCGGCGGCGACTGGGAGTTCCGCGGAATCCGCACCCCGAGCAAAGACCTCTATCCGTCGCGAATCGAGGAGAAGGCGTGATGGCGATCAAGATTGCTGTCGACATGACCAAGTGCCAGCACTACGGCCAATGCTGCTTCGAGGCACCGACGGTGTTCGAGTTGGATGGCGACGGCAAGTTGCAGGTGCTGACACACGAGGTCGGCGAGGACATGCGCGATGCGGTTGAGACTGCCGCCGATGTGTGCCCGATGCAGGCGATCACTCTCACCGACATCTGATCGTGGCACGCGTTGCCATCGTCGGCGCAGGGCTCGGCGGCTTGCGCGCTGCTGAGTCGCTGCGCGCCAACGGCTTCGACGGCGCGATAGTCGTCATCGGCGATGAGCCGCACATGCCTTACAACCGCCCGCCGCTGAGCAAAGAGGCTCTTAAAGGCGGCGTGGATGTGCCCGCACTGGAGTTCCGGCGCAAAGCATCAGTTGATGATGTCACCTGGCAGCTCGGCCAAGCGGTCACAGGTTGCGACCTGGCTGCGGGGGTCTTAACCCTCGCCGACGGCTCGACTATGAACTTCGACGGCCTCGTCGCAGCCAGTGGAATCCGGCCGCGCGATTTCAACATTCCCGGCCCGCGCCAAGGGCGCTTTTTCTTGCGTGACGCCGGCGATGCCGCAGCATTGAAAGAGAAACTTCAACCTGGTGTGCGGGTGGTGATCCTCGGCTCTGGCTTCATCGGTTGCGAGGTGGCGGCGACGGCACGGCAACTGGGCTGCGAGGTCGATGTGGTCAGTTTGGATCCGGTGCCGATGATGCGGCCGCTGGGTCTAGCGCTCGGCGCCGGGATGCAAAGACACCATGAAGATCATGGTGTGCGCTTCCACCTCGGCCACAGCATCTCTTCGTTCACCGGTGACAGCGCCGTCAGCGCAGCGGTGCTGGACGATGGCAGCGCGTTGGATGCAGATGTGGTGATCGAGGCAGTCGGCTCAGTGCCGAACATCGAGT
>JBEHCB010000019.1:0-3671 GCA_041192885.1 Actinomycetota bacterium | reverse complement strand
ATGCGCGGCGGCATCGATGCCGAATGCGCCGCCGGAGACGATCGCAAAGCCACGGCCGGCAACATCAGCAGCCAGCGACAGGGCAATCCGCTGGCCATATTGAGTGGCCGCTCGCGCCCCGACAACAGCAACCGAAGACATCGCCAGCGACTGCTCGGGGTCGCGCCCTTTGACCCACAGGCCAAGCGGCGGATCATCCAGATCGTTCAACTGTTGCGGCCACTGCTGATCGAATGCGGTGATGAATCCGCCGATGACATCGTGTCCTGGTTCATGACACGCGTCCAGAACGCGATCGATATCCACATTGCGCCATCGGTGATCGGCGCTGTCGCGAGCATCAACCCCGAATTCGCCGGTCCTCAGCGCTTCGACCACCGACTCTGGGTCTCGAGTGTGCGCGGCGCGCGCGATGGCAGAGCCTGGCTCGCAGACATAAGTGAGCAGAGCGAGCGCACGGCGCTGCGCAGTCGCCTGCAGCCATCGATTTCGCTTTTGGCTCACGCCGGCCATCGCCCACCACCATCGCGCAATGACACTGCCTCGTAAACATCAGCGGCAACCGGCGCATTGCGCCCGGCCAAGTCGGCCAAGGTCCATGCGACTTTCACAGCGCGATCGGCGCCCCGCGCTGACAGCACGCCAGCATCCAGAGCCGCGGCCAACGCTTGGGTTGCAGCAGCTTCCAACGGCCATTCCCGGCGGACATATTCACCCGGCACCGAAGCGTTCACTGTCCAAGGAGTGTTCGCCAGGCGCGATGCCATCCGCTGTCGCGCAGCCAGTACGCGCTCAGCGACCACTTGTGTTGTCTCTGGTTCATCGCACATCAGTTCTGCGCGCGAAGGTCGATCGAGGACCAGGCGAACATCCATGCGGTCGTTCAGCGGGCCGCTCAAACGCTGCGCATATTTCGACCTGACGATGGGACTGCAGCGACAAGCAACTGCTTCGCTGGTTGCGTGTCCGCATGGACACGGATTAGACGCCAGCACCAATTGAAAGCGCGCCGGGAATCGAACGGAATACCCCGCTCGAGCGATGGTGATGACGCCGCTTTCCAGAGGTTGACGCAGCGCATCAAGCACCCGAACGTTGAACTCCGGCGCCTCGTCCAAAAACAGCACCCCGCGGTGCGCCAAGCTGACCAGACCTGCTCGCGGGCTTCCGCCACCGCCGCCGACCATCGCCGCGTAACTAGCAGTGTGGTGCGGCGCTTCGAACGGCGCGCGAGTAAGTAACCCGGATACCGCTCCAAGTCGGCCGGCGACCGAATGAATGGCGGTTACCTCCAGCGCGGCGGTCGAATCCAGCGTCGGCAGAAGATCCGGCAGCCGCTCGGCCAGGAGGGTTTTGCCGACACCTGGCGCGCCAATCATCGCCAAGTGGTGGCCACCGGCAGCGGCAACTTCCAAACCGCGTCGGGCGATCGCCTGCCCGCGGACATCACACAGGTCTCGTTGCAGTTGCACTGTCGGCAGCAGTTCGGCAACCGAGTCAACAGGTGCAGGCTTGTGGGGGTTCACTGCTGCATCGTCGGCAACCTCGATCCACGGTTCGCCGCGGACATATGCGATCAACTGGCTCAGGCTGGATATGCCCACCACCGTCAGCCCAGGAATCAACTCAGCTTCTTGCACATTCGCCCGAGGCACCACGATCGTGCGCATGCCGGCACGAGCAGCGCCGAGCGCCGCCACCACGGTGCCCGTCATCGGCCGAACCCGGCCATCGAGCCCCAACTCGCCGACGCAGACGATGTCGGCGATCGCCGCCGATGGCACTTGCCCAGACTCAGCGAGGATCGCTAGCGCGATTGCGACATCCAAGGTCGGACCGCGCTTGTGCAGCGACGCCGGCGACAAACCCACGGTGATCTTGGCGTCGGGCCACGAGCAGCCGCTGTTCAAGATCGCCGCCCGCGCCCGATCGCGCGATTCTGCAACTGCGGTGTCAGGCAAGCCGACAATGGTGGTGCCGACCAGACCGGCGGATACATGCACTTCGACATCGATCACATGGCCCTCGACGCCGAACACGATGACGCCGTGGGTGTGTGCGGTCACCCCAAACCCCGCACATGCTCGACAACCGTCGCCCCGGTGCGGGGGCGGGTGATGGCGATCGCATCAATCCGCGCCACCACGCCGGTGTGCGCGTGCTCGCGCAGCCACGTCCGAGCAAGACGTCGCAAGCGCATGAGTTTCTCGGCGGTAATCGACTCAAGCGGAGTGCCCCGGGCGTGATCGCGCCGGGTCTTCACCTCAATGAACACCACCTGGCCGCGGTCCAAAGCAATGATGTCGATCTCCCCGTGAGTGCAGCGCCAGTTGCGCTCGATGACGCGAAGCCCATGTCGCTCCACATACGCAGCCGCGTATGCCTCTCCCCAACGACCGAGTCCGCCGTTGTGACCGCTGTTCCGTTGTGCGAGGCCGGTGCGTGACTCGGGCATGAATATGCCAACCTCCAGATTCGGGTGTCGACGCATTCCCTTGAACCCATCGACGGCAGGAGGCAGAGGTTCGCGTGCACCAACGCGTGAACACTCCCGAGCGGCCGCAGATGTGGATGCGCAGGGTGGCAACAACTGCTGTGCACGAAAACTCATCAGCAGCATCACGGTTGCCGAACTTGGCAGCCGCAGTTAAGGAATTCTCTGCGCCGTTGGCAACAACCGGCTAGTCGAACAGCGTCGGCTCGGGATCTTCCGGCAGCAGCCTCCATGACAACCGGTGCATCTCGGTCGGCCCATGGGCTTCGATTGCAGCGCGATGGTCAGCGCTGGCATAACCCTTGTTGCCTTGCCAGCCGTATTCCGGATAGTCCGACGCGACGGACACCATCAGCGCATCGCGGTGGACTTTGGCAACCACACTCGCTGCCGCCACGGCGGCGCATGTCACGTCGGCTTTGACTTTGGTCGATGTTCGCGCCGCGCGGAAGGCGATACTGCGATCGAGCCAATTGGTCGAACCATCCAACAGGAATGCGTGGCAACGCGAGTCGATATCCAGCATGGCCCGTTGAGCGGCCAAAGCCAATGCGGTCATGATCCCGACTTCGTCGATATCCGCGGCACTGGCCTCGCCGATGCCCACATACAACGCCCAGTCATGGATCAGCGGCACAAGTTCACGTCTGCGTTTCGGGCTGAGCAACTTGGAATCGGTCAGACCAGGCGGCACTTGGCCGCACGAGTGTGGATCGACAACCACGATGCCCACGACCACCGGCCCGGCCAGCGCACCGCGGCCCACCTCATCAACACCGCCGAGCAACTGCCCCGGCTGCACCAGCGACTGCTCGGTTTCCAAGTTTGCAGTCGCCACGAGGTCAGGTTAGGGGCTGCTCTGCGGGATATACGGCTTGTCGCTGGCGAGTGGAACCGGCGAAGGAGCGCGAGTGGGTGCAGGCGACGGCACATCGCCGGGCTTTCGCTGCGGCACTGATGCAAAGCTGGTTGGGACCTCGAGTCGAGTGATGCGCCCCAACGGCCAAATCCGCATGACGACACGGCCGATGATGTTGTCGATCGGCACGCCGCCGTTCTGCTCTCCGAGGTGATAGCGCGAATCGCGAGAATCACCGCGGTTATCGCCGAGAACGAAGACTCGTCCCTTAGGGACCAGGATGTCGAACTCCAGCTGGTCGCTGCGGGCACCTTTGAC
>JBEHCB010000018.1:0-7105 GCA_041192885.1 Actinomycetota bacterium | reverse complement strand
GCATTGATGATCTCCAGCATGTTCGAGCGGTTGACCATGCACGAAGCTGACAAAGGCACCGCCCGGGCGCCCGCAATCTCATCTCGCAATTGCTCAAGTCGGGTGATCAGTTCCATCTCATGCCTCCTTCGCAGCGTCAAACCGCTTCTGTAGCGACAACCTCACCACATCGGGGACCAGCGCGCTGACATCGCCACCGTACTGGGCTATCTCCTTGACCATGCTCGAGGACAGATACGAGTACTGCGGGTTTGTCGACACGAATGCCGTCTCAACCCCGGCCAGGTCGTAATTCAGCTGTGCCATCTGCAACTCGTAGTCGAAATCGGACAGTGCGCGCAGGCCCTTGATCACATGCCGGACATCGTGTGCCCGGCACCACTCCACGAGTAACCCGGTGAAGGTGTCCACCGAAACATTGGGCAGGTCGCGCACGCACTCGCGAATGAAGTCCACCCGCTCTTGCACTGTGAACAGCGGGTTCTTCGTCCGATTCTCGAGCACCGCGATCGTCACGTGATCAGCCATCGTCGCGGCGCGGGCGAACACGTCGAGGTGACCGTTAGTGACCGGGTCGAACGACCCAGGGCAGACTGCTGACCGCATTGTCGCCTCCTGACACGCACCTTCAACCGCGCTTTGCGCTGCTCAGACTTGGCGACCGTACCAAACGGCGTGCCGGACCTGGGTGTCTCCATAGGCGCGGACGGCGAGCTCCTCAAACCCGCTGGGCATCGCCGTGACCTCATCTGAGCGTCGCGGACGCGGGCACTCGTACAAAACATCGCATTCGTCGGCGAGCAGGCCGGCCGCGGCCATATCAGCGATAACGGCCACGACGCTCGATGCGGGCGTGCTGTAAGGCGGGTCCAGAAAGACGATGTCGAAGGTCAACCCGCTGGTGGCTGCGGCGGCAACCCACGTGCGCGCATCCACAGCCGCCACGCGCGCATCAAGGCCGGTGGTGCGGAGGTTTTCCTCGATCGCCGCGATTGCGGCTCGGTCGTTGTCCACCAAGACCACCGGCGTCGCACCTCGCGACGCTGCCTCCAACCCGAACGCCCCGCTGCCGGCGTACACATCGGCGACGCTGACTCCACCCAAGCCGTCGTAGCGATGCTCGAGCATGTTGAACAGCGACTCGCGCACGCGATCAGCTGTCGGCCGTGTCCCCGCGGCAGGAACTTTGAGGCGGCGGCCACGCGCGCTGCCGCTGATGATTCGGGTCATCGCGTCATGTCCTTCATGACTTCTCCAGATAATCCGCGCGATCGGCGAGGGCGTCGTCCAGAGCCGCGCGCAGCAACGGCTGCCTTGCAAGCGTCGGATCATCGGAGATCATCTGCATGGCAGCCGATCGGGCTGTCTCCACCAACGGCAGATCTTCAACCACCTCCAGCAACCGCAACGTGCTGCGTCGACCTGACTGGTCTGCACCGAGCACATCACCCTCGCGCCGCGTCTTGAGGTCGTATTCAGATAACTCGAAGCCGTCGATCGTCGACGCGACTACAGCGAGGCGCTCCCGCGCTGGCGAATCCGATGGTGCGTTAGTCACCAGCAAACACAACCCGGGTAAACCGCCGCGGCCGACTCGCCCGCGCAATTGATGCAACTGGCTCACACCGAAACGATCCGCATCCATCACCGCCATCACACTCGCCGACGGCACATCCACGCCTACTTCAATGACGGTCGTGGCGACCAGCACGTCGTAAGCATCAGCATCGCCCGCCGGCAATGCGAATCGGCGCATCGCGTCAGAACGCTCAGATTCAGGTAAGCGGCCGTGGAGGATGGCCACCCGAAGCTCGGCCAGTTCTCCGCTGCTCAACTTCTCGAATAGCTCAACCACGCCGACTGCGGGCAGCTTGGTCTCGGCAGCATCTGCGGCGTCGGCCGGCGCGCCGATGGCGGATTCGAAGTCCGCGTCAGCGCTTGCAGCGCCGTCTCGATCAGCGCCGATTCGGCTGCAGACCACATATGCCTTTCGGCCCAAGCCAACCTCTTCGATGATTCGCGACCACACCCGAGTCAAATGAGCTGGCTGCTCGAGTGCTGCCACAACATGCGTCGTGATCGGTGCGCGTCCGGCTGGAAGTTCGGTCAAGGTGCTGATGTCCATATCGGCAAAGAGCGCAAGCGCGACGGTTCTCGGGATCGGCGTTGCTGTCATCGTCAACATATGCGGCCTCACCAAGTCGCCACTCTTTGCCGCCAGCCGTGCGCGTTGTTCAACGCCGAACCGATGCTGCTCATCGACGACCACCAGCGCCAGTTGAGCAAATTGCACCGACTCTTGAATCAGCGCATGCGTGCCGATAACGATGCCTGCTTGACCGCTCGCGATATCTAACATCGCCTGACGCCGGGCAGCCGTCGACATGGAGCCGGTGAGAAGCGTGACGGTGACGCCGTGACCTTCGGCGGCGAACAAACCCTCGCCGGCCAACGACCCGAGCAGCCCGGTGATTGATCGGTAATGCTGAGTAGCGAGCACCTCTGTCGGGGCAAGCAGCGCCGCCTGCGCACCGGCATCGACCACGGTGAGCATCGCCCGAAGCGCCACCACGGTCTTGCCGCTACCCACCTCGCCCTGCAAGAGTCGATGCATCGGGTGTGATCGCTGAAGGTCATCAGAGATCTGCCGACTTACTTCTACTTGGCCTGCGGTGAGCGAGTACGGCAGCGATGAATCAAAAGCGTCCACGAGACCGCCTGCTCGTGCTTGAAGACTGGTTGCAGTCTCGGCTTCCCATGCAGCTCGCCGGCGTAGCAACTCCAATTGCAACAGGAACGCCTCGTCGAACTTCAGCCTTATCGTCGCGGAATTGACTTCTTCCATCGATTGCGGCCGATGGATCCACCGCAGCGCATCGCGCAAGTTGGGCAGTGCTTGAGCCGAGCGAACTTCCTCTGGTAGTGGATCTTCCACATCGTCTAAGAACGGCAGCACCAAATCCACTGATGCGGATACCCGCCAAGACGGCATCGACGAGCTGGCCGGATACACCGGGATGATTGCGCCGGCGAAAGCGTCGATTTGCTCTTGCTCGAGCTCATCGCCCATCGGCGCTAATACATATTCAGGATGCGATAACTGCCTGCTGCCGCGGAACTCGGTCACAGTGCCTGCGAACATCCCCTGCCGGCCCGGGGTGAATTGCCGTTGCAGCCATTGCTGGCCGAAGAAGGTCAGCGAAAGCCGTGCGCGGCCATCGGTGACGACGACCTCCACCATCGTTCCGCGGCGATTGCGCATGGGCCTGGCGTCGACGGATGCGACTTCGGCGAACACGGTTGCTGAATCGCCAACACTCAGCGAACCCAGGTCGGTCATCTGACCGCGCTGCAGATAACGGCGCGGGTAATGCCGCAGCAGGTCTTCGACTGTCGTAACGCCCATTTTCGACAGGGCACTTGCCGTCTTGGCGCCGACAACGCCGTTCAGTTTGGTCGCGCGCAAGGACGCCGGCGAAGCGGACATCGTCACTCCAGCCCGATCACCGCGACAGCACCGGGCACAGGGCACTGAACTATTTCCGCTTCCAAGCCAGTCGCCTGGTGCACTTCTGCAGCAATCTCGTCAGCAAGGCCGGACTGTGCGGGGTCGAGGACGATCGTGACGATCTCGTGAAGCGAGGAGCGATTCGATGCGACAGCATCTGCGATTGCAGCGGACACGGTTGCATGACGATGACGAGATGTGGCACCGACTGCCACCAACGATTCCCCATCTACAACCACCGACGCC
Organism: Actinomycetota bacterium; assembly: GCA_041192885.1. GTDB lineage: Bacteria > Actinomycetota > Actinomycetes > S36-B12 > UBA5976 > RFTO01. Next base: position 3,351 of record JBEHCB010000018.1, on the reverse strand, counting down.
ACAGTCACCCCGGCGACTGCCGCAGCGACTCTGTTCACGATGCCGTCGAAGTCTCCTGTGCCATCCCAGACGGCCGCAGCAGCCACCACATGGGCCGGGGTCGGGCAGATGATCTGCGCAACGCGACCTGCGTCATTCGCGATGGTGATCTTGCGAGGAACGCACACGACTGCGTCGCCCTCGAGCGAGTTCAGAACGCCGACAGTGGCACCCTCATCAGGGGCGACGACCGTGATGCCGGCCGTCGCGAGGCTCTCCGCAAAAGGAGACTGTGGCAATGCGATGACAAGTTGTGCTTCCACATCGCCAAGCGCATCACTGAAACCAGCCCGCAAGAAACTGATGCGAATCGATTCCAACGCGCCGGCGGCGCGACCGATATCGACTGCGGTGGCGGGGTCGTCCACGTGCACATGCACATTCCACAATCCATCGCCGCCAACGACTGCCAAGCTGTCACCGAGGCTCACCAACTGGGCGCGCACATCCGCGACGGCTGGCGCATCGGCGTGCAAGACATACATAACCTCGTACGCCGGCCCTGAATAGTGAGCAGCGACGGCATGGATGTCACAACTCTTCGTCAGAACGGGGGCTTGCCAGGTGGGGCGCGCCTGACCCGTGAGAACTTCGGCGAGCGCATCCAGCACAACAACAATCGCTCGGCCGCCGGCGTCGACCACGCCAGCCGATGCGAGCACCGCCAGGTGGTTTGGGGTGTCTTCCAGCGACTTTCGCGCGCCGTCGGCCGCGGCGACTGCCACCGCGCCCAGATCACCGGTCGACACCGCTGCTTCGGCGGCATCGGCCGCATCAGCCATGACACTGAGCATGGTCCCGTCGCGGGGATCAGAGACCGCCTCGCGGCCGCTGGTGGCAGCGGACCCCAGCACGCGTGCCAATGCGACAGCTGTGAACGGCCTATCCGGGTCGACCGCGGCCTGCGACACCCCGCGCAGCATCTGGCTGAGGATCACACCGGAGTTACCCCGGGCGCCCAAAGCCGCTGCCTTGCCCATCGCTTGCGCCAGAGTTGCCGCATCGGCGTCATCTGGCAGGGCCGCGACGGCCGCCACTGCCGCTTGGAAGGTGGCGTTGCTGTTCGTCCCCGTGTCGGCATCCGGCACCGGAAAGACGTTCATATCGTTGATCTGCTCGATGTTGTCTGCCAGGGCCGCGCTGGCCGCCCGAATCCACGCCCGCAGGATCTCAGCCCCGGCTGCGGAACCAGCCGAGCCCGCTGGCGGCGGGCACGGTGGCGGGCAGGGCGTCATACCAACCCAATGTAGCCCCGAAATACAGCCGCGTTACGCTATGCCGACGCTAATACGCGTGCCTGACAGGTTGCGGATCGCTTACAGCCTGCATCGGCAGACGCGAAACGCGCCAAGACATCACCCACCGAGATTGTTCGAGGAGTTCGCTGTGGCTGCGCACTGTGACGTTTGTGGCAAGGGCCCCGGCTACGGCCACTCGATTTCGCACTCCCACATCCGCACCAAGCGCCGTTGGATGCCGAACATCCAACGCGTTCGCGCTCTGGTTGGCGGATCGCCGAAGCGCCTGAATGTCTGCACCTCGTGCATGAAGGCCGGCAAAGTCACCCGCGCCTGACGCGCGAACTCATCGCTCGTTGGCGCGCTGCCAATCGTGCGCTAGCGGACCAATTCCTCGCCCTAACGGGTACGCATACTCAATCGCACCCGTGACGTAATTCTTTGCCGCGTGCACCGCACCGGGCACATCCACGCCAGCGGCCAACTGCGCCGCAATGGCACTGGACAGGGTGCACCCTGTCCCATGCGTGTGAACAGTGTCGATCCTGCGATCAGATAACTGGAAGTCCTGCTGACCGTTGCTGAGAAGGTCGACTGCGTCTCCATCAATGTGGCCGCCTTTGACCAATGCCCACTCAGCACCAGCCGCGACCAGAGCGCGAGCTGCGGTTCTCTGGCTTTCGGCTGAATCAACGGCGAGCCCGGTCAGCAACGATGCTTCGGGAGCATTCGGGGTGACCACAGTGGCCAAAGGAACGATGTGTTGGCGCAAGACCGCGAGCGCATCATCGTCAAGCAACGCATCGCCATGCTTGCTCGCGCACACCGGGTCCACGACGATGGGAATGCGGTCGGCCCACGGGCGGATGAGGCCCGCAACCAATTCAGCCATCTCCGCCGTGCCGAGCATCCCGATCTTGATTGCGTTGGCACCGATGTCGTCCATAACACTTCGAAACTGTGCGGTGACTGCCTCAACCAAAATCGGCCACACCCCTTGCACGCCCATCGAGTTCTGGGCCGTTAACGCGGTGATCACGGTGGTCGCATGTGCGCCGTTGGCCATGCACGATTTGATGTCAGCTTGAATGCCGGCGCCAGCGCCGGAGTCTGAACCTGCGATGACCAGCACGACCGGTCGCGCACCCGATTCAGGAGCCATGCCCTCAGCCTAAGAGCCGCGGATCCCCTGATGCGAAGTGCTCGAACCCCGGTGAGTGCGTCCACGCTTGCCCGTCGATGGTGACTTGCCCATCACCAGGTGACACTCTGCCGATAACAGTGAAACCAGGCGGCACCGACGTCTCATCAGGGAATGTGGCCAAGAACGCGTGATCCTCACCGCCGCCGAGCACCCAGTGCCATACATCGACTCCGCATTCAGCTGCCACGGCTCGCACGCACGACAACACCGGCGTATCAGCCCGGCTGATGTCGATGTCGACAGACGAAGACTTCGCAATATGCCCGGCGTCGATGACCAGCCCATCGCTTGTGTCGATCATCGAGGTGGCGGCCGTCGCAGCGGCACGAGCCGCGGAGTAATCCGGCTGCGGAAGTAACTGCGGTTCGACGCAAGCACCGGCCTCGTCCCCGCGCTTCAGCTGCATGATCCCGGCGGCCGCGCAGCCCAAGTGTCCGTGAACAGCCAACACATCACCGGGTTGAGCGCCGCTGCGCAGCAAAGGCGACATGCCACGCATCTCGCCCAGCCCGCTGCCGACGAGAACAACGCCGTCACCTGCGGTGGTGTCACCGCCGAGGAACGCAATCCCTGCCCGCGCGCACTCCGCATTGACGCCATCAACCAGCGCCAGCACCCAATCAACATCCGTCGTTGCTGGTGCCGTCAACGACAGCGTGAACCCGGTTGGCAACGCACCCATGGCCGCGATATCAGCCAAATTACGAGCGACAATCTTGCCGCCCAGCTGCGCTGGCGTGGACCATTCGCGCATGAAGTGCACGCCCTCCACCATCGCATCCGTGCACAAGACGATGTCTTCAGACCCGATGCGCACGACGGCGGCATCATCGCCGACGCCGACGACGACCTGAGAATTCTGTTGCATGC
>JBEHCB010000017.1:0-5437 GCA_041192885.1 Actinomycetota bacterium | reverse complement strand
GGGTTTTGCACGACCGGGCAATCGCGCTGATATCCCGGCGATCGTTGATTGTTCGATTGCGGCCTGGTCCGAGCGATTACCCGATCCGAGCTTGCTGCCGGCGGCGGAGGTTCTGCAGGCTGGGTGGGCGCAGTACTTCGATTCTGCGCCGATGCCAGGCCGCGTTGCACTCGTCGCCACCGCGGATGATGCGGTTGTCGGGTGGCTGATGTCCGATGTCGCGGACGATGCAGACCTTGCACATCTACGCGCGGTGGAGATTCTGGACATCACAGTCCACCCGAACCATCGCCGACAGGGTCACGGGTCCCGCTTGGTGCACGCATTGGCCGACATCACGCGAAACCAAGAGATGGACGCCCTGCAAATGTGGTGCTTGGCAAGCGATCCGGCGCTGGCATCTTTCCTGGCGGCACAGGGGTTTGCCGCTGACGGCGCCCGGCGCCAATTGGCGGATCTGCACGATGGAGAAGATTCGGGCGCTTACGAAGTGCGCGTGCTGACAGACATCCGCGGCGAGCGAGCATGAGTCTGCGGTCGAGGGTTGCGGCGGCTGAGCGCACATCCATCACTCGCACGGCATTGTCCATCGGTTTTGCGGTCGGTGCTTACGGGCTGTCATTCGGCGCGTTGGCAGTCACTCAAGGAAAGTTGAACATCGCACAAGCGGTGGTGTTGTCTGCTGTGCTGTTCAGCGGCGCATCGCAGTTCGCCGTCATCAGCATCGTCGGGGCCGGCGGCAGCCCTGGCGCGGCCATCGCCGCATCAGCAATGCTGGGCGTGCGCAACGGCTTGTACGGGCTGCGATTGTCGTCCTTGGTGCACCCGCGCGGTTGGCGCCGGTTCACATACGCTCACCTGACAATCGATGAATCAACGGCTTTGGCGATTGCGAACTCTGACGACGCGAAACCCGACCGCGACCGCAGCGCATTCGCGTTCTGGGCTGGCGGCATCTCGGTGTTCGTATTGTGGAACTTGGCCACGATCATCGGCGCATTTGCTGCATCCCGGATCGGCGACCCCCGCCAGTTCGGTTTAGATGCGGCGATACCAGCAGGCTTCGCAGGGTTAGTCGCTCCGCGTTTGAAAACCAAGTCCGATTGGCTGCTCGCCGCAGTATCGGCCGTGATCGCTGTGGGCGTTAGCCCGTTTGTTCGACCCGGCGTGCCGGTGCTGATCGTCGCAGCGGTTGCGCTGTTGGTGGCGCTGCGGCGGCCGGTCGCAAGCTCAGCGAGCAACATCAACTCTGCGCCATCGTCGGCGCCTGCAGCAACTGTTGATGGCGAATCGAGGTCGCAGTGACGACCTGGGTTGCGGTCATTGGTGCGAGCGTCATGGCCCATTTGGTGAAACTTGCCGGCTATCTGGTGCCCAAACATGTGCTTGAGCGACCGAAGGTTGCAGCAGCAGCGGCCGCTTTTCCGATTGCACTGCTGTGCGCCCTCTTGGGTCTGCAGACACTTACCCGCAACGGCCATATCGGGCTTGATGCGCGAGTGCCGGCACTCGCGGTCGCCGTCATCGCGTTACGAATGAAAGCACCGTTCATTGTGGCAGTTGCGAGCGCCGCGGCCACAGCAGCGACATTGCGCGCCTTGGGCTGGATGGCGTAATCCGACCGATTCTCGGTCAGAGTCCGCGGCACCTCCCCGCTATCACTGCATCCTGAACTTGCCGAATCGCACAGCGAGCGCGACTAACACCAAAACCAGTCCGGCACAAGCGATCGGCAACGGGTCCGAGCCTGTCTTCGGGAGAACCACGATGGGCTCTTCCGGCACAGTCACCTGAATGGTCGAGTCGGTTACCTGTCCGCGAGTGTCAGCAACGACGTAACGCAAAGTTGCTGTCCCTCGGAAGCCCATCGCCGCAATAAAGCGCACCTTCCCTGACTTGGTGTCCAGGATGAATGTGCCTTGATCCGTGACAACACGCGTTTGCGTACAGCTAGGCGGCGCTTCGCCCTGTCCGCAGAGGCGCAACGTTCCGACGACCAGCGTCGTTCCCGTCGACTCATCGTTGCTGATCAGGTCGATGACAGCTGTTCTGTCTTTGCTCGCGGCTTTCGTGTCGGGCTTCGCGACTGGTGGAGCCACCGGTAGCACGGTCACGGACAAAGAAGCCGAAGCCACGTTGCCGTCGCCATTCGTGACCTGATAGCCCAGTGAAGTACCGGTTCCCACATAGTCGCTTTCCGGCACGAACGACACACTTCCATCTGATCGGACGGTGTAAGTGCCTTCGCCTTTGATCGTGACCGACAACGCCGTACATGTGGGCGCCTGCTCTGACAGCGCCGGATCGCACAGGCGGACACTGGTTAGATCGAACGGCGACTGGCCGTCAACAACATCATTGGCGAGGATGTCAAGAATCTGCTCATCGCCCTGCAGCCCAGATGAGTCATCATCGCTGCCGACCACCACGATTCGCAGCGCGGCCGTCACCACGGTGCCGAACGTGTCCCGAGCGATGTAATGCACAGGTTGAGTGATCAAGCCCTGGAAACGCGCCGCCGGAGTAAAAGTGACCACACCAGTTGTCGAATCCAAGACATAAGACCCGTCTGCCGTCACCATCGGTGTCGCAGGCTCGGGCCGCAACGTGCACGAATCAGCGTCGTAGAGGTCAGTTTTGTCGCGCAGGCTGCACAGGAACACAGATCCTGAAGCCATCGACTCCGCAGACCCGGGAGTGTCGTTCTGGAGTGGCTGCAAGCTAACGGGACGACCTGCTCCGGTGAAGGTTTGATCATCCTTTGCCGACGCAAGCACGATGTACTGCGCATTCACGACAGCGCCCACGCCAGCAGCCACGGCAGTTACCTTGGAGACCGCCTGCCCAAGACTTGCGTTTGCGACACCCGTGGACGTGCCCCCGGCACCCGAGACCACGGTGCTGTTCAAGGCCGCCCAGCCCTCTGCGTCAGGGAACCCGACGCGGTAAACGCCTCTGAACAAGGTGGGGAACGAGTAGATGCCGCCTTTTGTCGTTTGCGTGACAATCGGCTTTCCGCGCAGTTCCACTGTCGGGTAGTCAGATGGGTAGTTCAACGGGTTTCCGGACCCGTCAAGCAAGGACACCGTCAATCCAGTTATCGGAGCTGGGGTAATGCTCTTGTCTAACACCGTGCCTGTGATCGGCGCACCGCATTCCTCAGCACTTGGCGCGAGGCTGGTCAGCGAGATATTAGCGGGCGACAATGTGGTGACCTGGTTGGATGAATTCATCGCTGAACCAGTGGACTGGAAGGTAGCGTTCCAACTGGCCAACGAGTAGGTCGGCGCCAAGATTTCCGGACAGTTGGGTTGCATAGTCACAGCGACGCACAATTGAGGGGCGCCGCCTGCGACAGAAACCTCAGCACTGACATCAACCGTCGTCGTCCGACCGACGAAGTCGATGATGAACTGCGGTTCAAGCCCCGATTCAGCAGGGTCGATAGCCGAAATGTCAACTAAGCGGCCTCCGACTTTGGGAATTGGGATCTTGTACCAGGTGGTGCCGCCGCTAGTCAGAACGCTGCCGCCAGCGGTCTTGATGGTCAGCGTCGCAGACGAGTAATCGGCCGCGGGGATTCCAGTGAGCTTGAAACTGCGCCACTGCTGAACAGACTCGGTGCCGTCGCACGTGCGGATCGGTACCAAGTTGTTTTTGAACGCAACGCGGCTGGGTGGCGATGTGCAACCCAGAGCGGCGGTCAGCACGTCGTAACTGCGAATCCGGCCGTCATCGCTATTGGTCCATACGCAGTTGGAGTTTTCTGGGTCCGCGCTGACGGTGTAACCGCCGTACCCGTTGCCGCCGTGCCAGATTCCGTCGTTCCAGTTGGCACACCAGGCATTTGTCGCGACGTCATAGCAACGAGCCTTGTTGAAGTAGGAGTTCATCCACAGCACCTTGGTGCCTGTGGTGACAGCCGGCTGCGAGTAGATCTGAATGTCCATGACGGCGGACAAGCCCGAGTTCATCGCTGCGACCACGCTTGCATCTGGCTTCACACACTTACGCTGCGGCACGAAGCAGGTGCCGATGATGTCGCCATTGGCGTCCGGCAGGAGGTAGATGCCGCCTTGCCCCCAGCCATCTTTGCCGCTGCTGTTGACCCCACCGCCGATCGAAATCTCAAATGTGGACCAGTTAGGGCACTTCCCCATTGTCTTGCTGTCGAAACAGGTGACAATGCCGTTGCGGCTGTGGAAGCCGTACACCAATGAATCCTGAGCCATGAGGTCGTAGTAGAAGTCCTGGTCTGGGTTGCTAGGCACGAGCGAGAACGTCGGAGCCGTAGTGGCGCAGTTTGTACCCAGACCCTGGTTTGCCATGATGTTGAAGCACATCAATTGGCCCGTCCGCGTATTCCACGAGAAGATGTAGTCGCCAACGCCGACAATCTGTCCCGCAGCACTGTGGCCGTTGGATCCGTTATTCGCCATCGGTTTGTACCCGGTCGCGAAGGAACCGCCGCAGAAACTTGGCTGGGAGATATTCGACACATCGACACATCCAAACCCCACGTTTGATGAGGTGTTGTTCGGGAACCACACGTGATGGTTAACGTTGTCGACGAACGATGTGGAGTTGTTGTTTGTGTGCAGTCCATTGCCAAGAAAGAACGGCCACGTTCCCGGACACGTGGCAGCTGTCGCGCGGACGTGACAATCCAATGCAACGGGCGCATCGTGGTGATACATGTTGAAGATGTATCCGCGATCATCGAAAGTGACGTCATAGCCGTCGCCGCCGCTCGCAGCAGCAGGCACTCGCAGCACTGGCGGAGTGACAATGGTGGTCGACCCAACATCGATTTGGCGACCATCATTGGTCGCACCCTGCGAATTGATACTGCCGCGCGAACGCACCTTGACCACGCTGGCCCAATCAGCCGGCGTCGCAGTGAAGTTGGTCCCATCCGTCGAGTAATCCGTCGTCCAACCTTCGGGGCCGACGACGTCACTAGCGCCAGTTAGGCGGATTTTGGCCGGGTCGATTTCTTGGATGATTTCTTGCGTGACAGTGTCGATCTCATTCGACACAGGCATTCGAGTGCTCAAAATGAGTTTGGATCCTGGTGCAGCTGAAGTAGTTGCAACGCCTTGGGTGGTGGTTGAGACCAAACTCAGGCTCTGACTCGCTGCTTGAGCCGGCAGCGCACCCAGGGTCGGCCCGATCAAACACGCAGCGGCGACAACGCTCGCACGGGCACGCCGCAACTTATCGATTGCACGGTCAGAAGTCAGAAATACCGAGAATGGCACGGTCAAATCCTACTAGCCGACGCCTTACGCCAAGTCAAGCACGCACGTCAACGCTGGCATTGCTTATGTGGATTGAGCCTGAGATCGCGCCGTTCGCGTGGCCAATGGCTTTGCATGAATTGCAGTTCGTCCTGCCGTAGTGCACAAATATCGCAGCCTCGGGGAAAGCGTGGATG
>JBEHCB010000016.1:0-3437 GCA_041192885.1 Actinomycetota bacterium | reverse complement strand
AGTTCACATAAGCAGCCACCTGCGCTGCAACTGCCGGCTCGTAGTAGTAGTTCATCAAATCCATCGCGGCGCTCTGGTGTGACGAGGTTGACGGAATCATCATGTTGTCACTCCACAAAGTGCCGCCGCTCTCCGGCAGCGCAAAGCCCCACTTGTCGCCGTTCTCGGCGTTCAACTGGAAAATGTCGCCGGACCACAAGATGCCCGCCCACGCAGTGCCGTTGATGAGGTCGTTCTTGTACTGGTTGCCTTGAACCTTGTAAATCTGGCCGCTAGCAAGTTGCTTCTTCAGCAGTTCCAAACCGACGGCGAACTGGTCGTCACGGATGTTCTTAGTGATGTCGACGCCTTGGCTCATGAGCAGGCAACCCATCGTGTCGCGCATCTCAGACAGCACCGTGACCTTGCCCTTCAGGGCCGGCTGCCACAGGTCGTCAACGCTCTTCAGACCCTTCGGCAACTTCTCCTTGTTCCACACCAAGCCGGCGAAACCCGACTGCCAGGTGAGAGTGCGCTGACGGCCCGGGTCGAAGGTCACATTTCCAAGCGCGGTGAGGATATTGGCCTTATTCGGCACCTTGGCTGCATCCAACGGCTGCGTGTAGCCGTACTGGATCATCCGCGCGGCCATCCAGTCGGTCAAAGTGACGATGTCGTAGCCGATGTCCTTCTTCGTCTTCAACTGGCCGTTGACTTTGCCCCAGAAGGTGTTGTTGTCGTCGACATCTTCGCGATAGTCGACCTTGATGCCGGACTGCTTCGTGAAAGCTTCGAGACTCGGGTAGCGCTTGCCATCGACATCGAGGTACAAAGTCCAGTTCGCCCAACGAACGAGCTTGTCCACGTCCGAGGTATCCGCCGGGAACGACTCAGAGGGGCTCGCCGAGCCGCCGCCGGTGCCACACGCTGCGAGGACGCTCGCTGCGCCCACCGCGCCGGCCGCGGTGAAGAAGCCACGGCGGCTGAGCATCGAGCGCAGGGCCGAAACCTGAGCGTCAGTTGTCGGGTCCATCTCCTGAGATGCCATCACACAGCCCTCTCTCGTGCGTCGTCCAGTGTCCTTCGGGATCCTGCGTACCTACCTGGGTGGGGTCCTGCTGAGCGCGCATGCGCACGCAGCAACGGGACTCTAGAGCAATGTCAGCCGATCGAAGCCATGACGTGCTTGATGCGGGTGTAATCCTCGAACCCGTACATCGACAGGTCCTTGCCGTAGCCGGAGTGCTTGAAGCCGCCGTGAGGCATTTCGGCCGCCAACGGGATGTGCGTGTTGATCCACACCGCGCCGAAGTCAAGGTACTTCGCCATGCGCATCGCGCGGCCGAAGTCATTGGTCCACACCGACGATGCCAAGCCGTACTTCACATCGTTCGCCCAGGTCAGCGCCTGCTGCTCGTCGGTGAAGCGCTGGATTGTCATGACCGGACCGAAGATCTCGTTCTGGATCATCTCGTCCTTCTGCAGCAAGCCTGCAACCACAGTCGGAGCGATGTAGAAGCCTGTGTCGCCTTGGCGGGCGCCGCCGGCGACGATCTCAGCATGTGACGGCGTGCGCTCCAGGAAGCCGAGCACCCGCTCCATCTGGTTGACATTGTTCAACGGCGGCACGAATCCGTTCTCGTCGTGGCGTCCGATTCCGTAGGTGGTCTGCGTGCTGGAGGCTTGCTCTGCCAACGCGGCGACGAACTGGTCATACACCTGTTCGGCAACCAGCACCCGAGTCGCGGCAGTGCAGTCTTGGCCGGCGTTGAAGTAGCCAGCGATAGCCAGCCATTCTGCGGCTGCGGCGATGTCAGCGTCTTCGAACACAACCACCGGCGCTTTCCCGCCCAGCTCCAAGTGCACCCGCTTCACATCTTTAGCTGCCGATGCCGCAACCTCCATGCCCGCTCGCACCGAACCGGTGATCGCGACCATCTGCGGTGTCTCGTGCTCGACCACCAAGCGACCGGTGTCGCGGTCTCCAGTGACGACATTCAGAACGCCCGGCGGCAGGATGTCGGCAGCGATCTCTGCCATCCGAACAGTGGACACAGGAGTGGTGTCGCTGGGCTTCAACACGATGGTGTTGCCAGCAGCGATAGCTGGCGCAAATTTCCAGACCGCCATCATCATGGGGTAGTTCCACGGAGTCACTGCTCCAACAACGCCGACCGGTTCGCGGCGGATGATCGAGGTCATCCCCGCTGCATACTCGGCGCTGGCGCGGCCTTCGAGCACCCGCGCAGCACCGGCGAAGAAGCGGATCTGATCGATCATCGGCGGGATTTCTTCCGACATCGTCACTGCGACCGGCTTGCCGGTGTTCTGGCTCTCGAGCTCGACGATCTCGTCTTTCGCCTGGTCGAATGCGTCGGCCAAAGCCAAGATCGCTGCTTGGCGCTGGGACGGAGTCGTCTCGCGCCACGAAGTGAACGCTTCAGCGGCGGCGGCGTAGGCGGCGTCGACATCTTCCTTCCCGGAGACACCTGCCTGGGCGAAGACCTGACCAGTCGACGGATCGACCAAGTCGCTGGTGACGCCGTTCGCGGTGGCGACCGCTTGGCCGTTGATGACGTTACGAATCTGACGCAGTTCGCTCATGGCGCGCGAGCCTAGCCAGCGTTGGCAGGTGCGCCTAGGGCTTCCTTGTGGCTGCGGCGGGAGCCCTTCACTGACGTAAACAGCGGCGTGCTTGCGGTGCCAGCCGCGCGATGCCGACGCCCGCCTACTTGCCTCGGCCGGCAGGCGGGCACCTCTGCCGGCACCTCTGCCGGTCAACCGACCCGAAAGTACGGATTTCGTAGTAAATGAGGTATGTCACTGCGGATTCGCTTGCAAAATACGTGTCAAAGGCACAAGATGCCCGTGTGACACAGATGAGGCAACGCTCCAACGAGCGCCAGCAGGAGGGTCTTGACCAGACCTCTCGCGCCATCATCGAGCAACTTCAGCAAGACGGCCGCCGCTCGTACGCGGCGATCGGCCAGGCTGTGGGGCTGTCAGAGGCCGCAGTTCGCCAGCGAGTTCAGCGGCTGACCGAGACCGGCGTCATGCAGATCGTGGCGGTCACCGACCCAATGCAGATCGGCTTCAACCGGATGGCCCTGATTGGCATCTGCGTGAACGGTGACTTGCAGCATGCGGCGCAGACGGTCGAGCAACTCGGCGCCGTTTCGTATGTGGTCATGACCGCCGGCCAGTACGACCTGTTGGCCGAGGTTGTCTGCGAAGACGATGAGCAGTTGCTGGAGGTGCTGTCGGCCATCCGCAGCATCGCCGACGTCACACGAACCGAGACATTTGTGTACTTGAAGGTGCGCAAACAAATTTACTCATGGGGTACCCGATGACACTCGAACACAATTTCACCCGCGAACAGGCTGAATCCCATATCGACGCCGGGGCGCTATCCGAGAAGGCGCGTCGGCATTTATGGATGCACTTCACCAGGCACT
>JBEHCB010000015.1:0-16288 GCA_041192885.1 Actinomycetota bacterium | reverse complement strand
GATTCCAACGTTGTTGACGATAGAGATCTACGGCTTGACCGAATATGTCGGACAAACTCTCGTTGATAGCGCCAGCCTGGCCCTGATACTCCAACCCGGCAATCTCTGCAGTGACCCCGTGCTGCAGTTCATGTGCGATGACATCGGCCAAGCTGGCTAGACCTGCGCTGATCTGCATCGAGCCGCCGACAAACCACGAGCTCGATGCGCCGCCGCTGTTGTCGGCTGGCAACCAAAATGCGTTGTTGGTGCTGCACTTTCCATCTGTCGCGGCGCCGCACGAGTTGACTGTTGCGCTCAACACCGGCCGGTAGTCGTTGTTGTTACGATCGCGAAAGCCGATGCGATCAGTTAAGTCGTATGGCATACCCCCGCCATCGGTGAACATCGACAAGTAATAGTCATAGGTGTCCCCAAGAAGGTCGTAGACCTGGTTGATCTGCTGGTCCAAGGGCGCTTCGACCGCCGCATCCCCTTCCTTGCGTCCGACGGTGGTCGCTGTTGGCCCGTAAATGTCGGTCACTTCGCACTGATACACCGTCGTCGGGTCGCTTTGGTTGTCGCAGACAACGCGATTGAGGATTCCTTGTGCAGCGGCAGGTGCAGCGGTAGGCGCAGTTGCCCGGCCGATATCAGCAGCCGGCAAGTAGCCGGTCGTGCGCACCTGTATCCGCCCGTAGCCCGGCGCTGGCGGCGCTTGGCTCACCAAGGCAGCTGCCGACTCGGCTGCTACTCGATGGACTGGGGCCGCGATTGCGCTGCCGGCGAACAACGCCGAGGCAGCTGCAGCCAAGCCGATGCGAGCCGGCAGGCTCCACCCAGACTTGGCCATTGCTATGACACCTCTCACGGTCATGTGTGCACGCGCACCTGCAACGTGACGACTATCGTGACACACGGCACCTACTTTGACGCTTCCGCTGGTCGCATCGCACCTGGGTAACACCTGAGAACCGGAGTTGAGCGAATGAGCATGGAGATAACCGTCCGCCTAGTGATCGGGCTCGGTGCAACTGTTGTTATCGGCGTTCTCGCTGCGCTACGCCTGCGCTCTCTGTGGTTGATGGTCACCAATGGCCCTGCACCCGCGCAACCTCGCCGCAGTACAACCGACGCTTTTCAAGCAGTCGCGGTTGAAGTGGCCGGCCAACGACGGCTGCTGAGGCGACTGATTCCCGGTGTCGCGCACGCGATGGTGTTCTACGGTTTCATCGTCCTAGGACTCACCATCATCGAAGCATGGGGTGCGCTGTTCGACCCGTTCTATGCAATTCCGCTGATCGGTCATGCACCAGTGATCGGTTTCGCCGAGGATCTTTTCACTATCCTCGTCGCTGTCTCGCTTGTGATGTTCTCAGTCATTCGCATCTCCAGCTCGCCAGCTCGACGCGGCCGCGCATCACGGTTCTTCGGATCCCACTCAAGCACTGCCTGGTGGGTGGTCGGCGGTGTGGCCGCAGTCATCATCACTTTGGTTGGCTATCGAGCGGCTCAGTTCGCCAACGAAGGGCGCTTCCCTTACGGCGATCGCGCATTCCTCACTGCATGGGCATCTCACCCACTCGCAGATCTGTCCCAAGGAACCTTGGCCGCATTAGAGACTGCTCTGCTTCTAGCGAACATCATCGTCATCCTGCTGTTCGGGTTGTTTGTGCTCCACAGCAAGCACCTGCACATACTCACTTCGGTTCCAAACATCTACTTCTCCCGCCGCCCGGATGGGCTTGGACCGCTGTTGCCGATGCACAGCAAAGGCGAGCCGATTAATTTCGAAGACCCAGCCGATGATGTGGTGCTCGGACTAAACGATGTCGCCGACCTCTCCTGGAAAGCGCGACTGGACACCTTGGCATGCACCGAGTGCGGGCGATGCCAATCGCTGTGCCCGGCTTGGAACACCGGCAAGCCGCTGTCGCCGAAGCTAGTGATCATGGATCTGCGGGACGCGGCGATGAGCGGTCACACCGGCGCGCTGGTTGGCGATCGCAGCACTGCTGCCAACGCCGAAAGCGATGGTTACGCAGCAACTGGCCACCGTAGCGGCGGCGAAGGCTTGCCCATCATCGACAACGATGTTCTGTGGTCATGCACCACCTGCGGTGCCTGCGTCGATCAATGTCCTGTTGACATCGAGCATGTCGATCACATCGTCGAGATGCGCCGCGCTCAAGTCATGGGAGATGGGCAGTTCCCGGCAGAGCTTGGGACGATGTTCCGCCAGTTGGAGAAAGCATCAAATCCGTGGGGCGCTTCACCTGCGGCGCGTTCAACATGGATTGACGAACTTGACTTCCCAGTTACCGTCCTAAGGCGCGACCGAGAAGACTTGGGCGATGACATCGAATGGCTGTTTTTCGTCGGCTGCGCAGGTGCTTACGACGACAATGCGCGCAAGACAACAAAGGCGGTTGCGGAACTTCTGAACACCGCAGGTGTCAGTTTCGCGGTGCTTGGCGATGGTGAGAGTTGCAACGGCGATCCCGCTCGCCGTGCCGGCAACGAATTCCTCTTCTACGAGCAAGGCAAGGCACTGATCGAGACATTCGATGCGGCAAAGGTGCGCAAGATTGTGGTCACTTGTCCGCACTGCCTCAACACCATCGGCCGTGAATATCCGCAACTGGGTGGGCACTACGAAGTCCTGCACCACACAACCTTGCTTGCGCGCTTGGTTGAAGAGGGACACCTGATTCCCATCAACGCAAACACCGATGCAGTCACCTTCCACGATCCCTGCTACCTCGGCCGACACAACAAGGTTTACGAACCGCCGCGAGAACTGCTGAACGCGATCCCCGGGTTGCGTCTGCGGGAGATGGAAATGTCTCGTTCGCGTTCGTTCTGCTGCGGTGCCGGTGGTGGGCGCATGTGGCAAGAAGAGCGCCTCGGCACTCGGGTCAACATCGAGCGCGGCAACCAAGCAGCGGCGACGGGCGCGACCACGGTTGCGGTGGCTTGCCCCTTCTGCACCGTGATGCTTACGGACGCCACCGGCGCCGGCGGCGAAGGTGAGCCGATGCAAGTTCGCGATGTCGCGCAACTGCTCTTGGAGTCAGTCAAGCCCGCGCAATAACCGCGGTCACTTCAAGTAGTCGTAGAACAGCGGCGCCAACAGCCGCGAATATGTCGCCGTGATGTGGTTGGAGTCTCGGTACAACACAATTCCCTGCAACACCACCGGACAAGACATCGGCGCCGGCCCGCACAGTTGCTTCGTGAAGTCAGCAACCATCACGCCAGGGACAGTCGCAGCGATCTGCGCGTCTTGCGCATTGGCCGAAAACGCTTCGTCGCGAGGCATTGCACAGAACTGCGGCTCCTGCAGATGCTTGGCCACGCAACCCGGCACATCCTGGCCGCGGTGCGGGGTGTCATGCAGCACGACGATGCGGCTCGGTAATGCGCGCAACTGTCGCAAGGTTTCAGCTATCGCGCCGTTGATCGTCGGTTGCGACTCGTCTTCATCGAGCCACGAGCCATCGCGCTTCACTTGGTAGAAGTGTGCGATTGACCCAAGCACCAGCACATCAGGAGGATCGGCCTTCAGCTTGGCGAAGATTCCGCGGCGCCATTCGTCACATGCGGCATAGGCGGTCTTCGTGCGGTTATTCCACACAGTCTGCTCGTACCACGGGCAGCCAGACTTGCTCCATGCATAGAAGCGGTAGCCGCGGGTGCTGGCGGCCGATTCCAATGCTGGGAACCATTGCGCCGCGTGTGAATCACCGAATAAGACGACGCTTTTACGGGCCCTCTTATCCCCAAACAAACACTCTGGCTGCGTGGTCTGGGTTTCAACCATCACCTGGCAGCCATTTCGGTAAACCACGGGCCGGTCGTCACGAGCTTCCCGCGGTCCGACGACATAAACACCGGGTGCGTACTTCGACGGCGCAGTCGGATCGGGCAATGTGATGCCGCCAGCTGGTGGGGCCACCTTCGTGCCCAGTTGGCCAGCGAAGTTCGGCACCAAGTTCGCCACAACGATCACCGCGGCGCTGGATGCGAGTCCAACAACTATCGAGGCCCAGCGGCTCTTCACCAGTGGCGTCGCGCGACGAACCGGGTCCTCGACGAAGTGATATGTAACGACGGCCAAACCAAATGTGCAAGCAGTGATGATCAACCTCTGCGCAACAGAGATCTCGTGACCGACCCAACCGACAATCAAGACCAGTGGTGGCCAATGCCATAAGTACCAGGAATATGAGACTCGACCGATGTAACGCAATGGTGCGAAAGAGAGCAACCCATTTGCCGTTAGCGGAGCGATCGGGGAATCTGCACGACGCAAGCCGCCGACCACCAGTGCACACGTCGACACCGTTGGCAGCAACGCCACCCAACCCGGATATGGAGTATCGGCATTCGCATCGCTGAGCATCAGCATCGCGTAGACGACCCCGAACAGGCCCAACCAACCCAACAGTGTGTGAGCAACTGCCGGCAGCTGCCGCAGGCGCTCGGCTGCGATTGCGACGCCGGCGCCGAGCGCCAGCTGCCACGCGCGTGCGTGCGTGCCGAAGAACGCATACGGCTGCACGGTGTAGGTGAGCGCGAGGGAGATGATGAAAGAGGAGACTCCGACCAGCAGCACCATCGCACCGAGTTGGCGGCGACGCAGGTGCTCTGACTTCAATCGTCGACCAAGCCACAGAACCGCAACGAATAACAGCGGCCAGATGACATAGAACTGCTCTTCAACACCCAGCGACCAGTAATGCAACACCGGACTTGGCGCGGTATTGGTTGCCAGATAGTCGACGGCCATCGCAGCGAACTGCCAGTTGCCGATGTAAACCGCGCAAGCGATGATGTCGCGAAGCGCATCCATCAACGACAGCGGATCCAAGGCCAACAAGCTGGCAGCGGCGGTGACCGCGAGCACCAATGCCGCAGCTGGCAGCAGCCGGCGCATCCGTCGGCCCCAGAACGCAATCAGGTCGATGCGGTTGGTCTTGTCGATTTCCTTCAAGAGCAAGCTGGTGATGAGGAAGCCGGACAGCACATAGAAAACATCGACGCCCACAAACCCGCCGCCAAACTGCGGCAAGTGCGCGTGGAAGAGAACGACACCGAGGACCGCGATCGCGCGGAGCCCTTCGATGTCAGGGCGAAAGCCAGCGGCCTGTTCGCGGCGCGCAGGGGTTCGCATGATTCTGCGGCTCACACCTGGGTTCGATGGAAGTTCTGCCACGACCGACTCTGCGTGGGACCGCGCTGACCTTGATAGCGCGAGCCGTACTTGCTGGAGCCGTATGGGTACTCAGCGGCGCTGGACAGGCGGAACAAACACAGCTGACCGATCTTCATCCCCGGATACAGAAGGATCGGCAGCGTCGCAACATTCGACAACTCCAGGGTCACATGACCGCTGAAGCCAGGATCGATGAAGCCGGCTGTTGAGTGGGTGAGCAATCCGAGCCGACCGAGGCTGCTCTTGCCTTCGAGCCGACCGGCGATGTCGTCGGCCAAGGTGATGACTTCGTAAGTGCTGGCAAGCACAAACTCGCCTGGGTGCAGGACGAACTGATCGCCAGCGTCGACATCAACCAGGCGCGTGAGGTCGGGCTGTTCAGTGGCTGGGTCGATGTGCGGGTACTTGTGGTTCTCGAAGACTCGGAAGAACTTGTCCAGACGCACATCGACACTGGACGGCTGGATCATGGCCGGGTCGTAGGGCTCGAGGTTGACGCGGCCGGCGTCGATTTCGGCCTTGATATCGCGGTCGCTGAGAAGCACGCGGCGACCCTACCGAGTAGCGGTCGCTAGGCTTTGGACGGACACGGCGCTATCGGGTTTTCCCGTTGCAGCCAAGGTCGCGCGGGTGTAGTTCAATGGCAGAACATCAGCTTCCCAAGCTGACAGCGCGGGTTCGATTCCCGTCACCCGCTCGTGCGGTGGCGTGGCGTTGTTCCGCCGCGACACCTTGCACGAGCGCTATCAAACACAGTCGGGAATCGGGAGGAGCGCGCCGCCATCGGCGTGCGACGGCTCCCGTCACCCGCTCGTGCGGTGGCGTGGCGTTGTACCGCCGCGACACCTTGCACGAGCGCTATCAAATACAGACGGGAATCGGGAGGAGCACGCCGCCATCGGCGTGCGACGGATCCCGTCACCCGCTCATGGCAACAGCCCGGGGATGTGCCCTCGGGCTGTTTGCATGAGCGCAGGAAAGTACGGCGGGAATCGGGAGGAGCTCATCCCCTCGGATGCGCGACGGCTCCCGTCACCCGCTCGTGCGGTGGCGTGGCGTTGTACTGCCGCGACACCTTGCACGAGCGCTATCAAATGCAGACGGGAATCGGGAGGAGCACGCCGCCATCGGCGTGCGACGGATCCCGTCACCCGCTCATGTCAACAGCCCGGGGATGTGCCCTCGGTACCCCTACTTCGCCGGGTAGTAAAGCCAGGTGAAGGCGTCGGGGAACGCCGCGCTCCATGCACCTTCGTTATGCGCCGCCCAACTCCACACCAGTGATGTCACCTGTGAGGCCGGGAAATGCGCACGCTTCAGGGTTCGCACGACGGCCGGCAATGACGCACCGATCCCGTTCTCAGATTGACGGCCGTAACCCTGGCCTCCTGCGTAGAGGTACAGCCGCGGCGCAGAGTTCGATCGGCTGAAATTCCGCGACGCCAGCATGGATAAGTAATCGCGCTCTCGATACAGGACGAAGCTCGGCGAAAATGCGAGCACCTTGCCGAACACTCGCGGGTACTTCAATCCCATGTAGCAAGACATGATCCCACCCATCGAGGAGCCGCCGATGCCGGTCTGCGCACGTTGCGGATGGGTGTTGTAGTGGGAGTCGACATACGGCTTCACCACTTTGACGATGAAGTCGGCGTAAGCATCCGACACCAACTTCGGATACTGCTTGCCGTTGTTCGCCACCCACGGCGGGGAAAGCTCTTGAAATCTCTGCGGGCTGTTATCGATACCAACGACGATCGCACCGCGGCTGCCGCCGTCGACCATGCCGCTGATGATTTCGTCGATCTTCCATTCGCCGGCATACGAAGTCTTAGCATCAAAGAGGTTCTGCCCGTCGTGCATGTAAAGCACGGGATACCGCCGGGCTGTGTCTGCAGGGTTGTAGTTCGCCGGCGTCCAGATGCGCACCGTTCGCTCGGCACCTTGTTGAAACCGTGAGTACGACAAGGCGACGATGTCTAGGTTGCCGACGACGGTTCTAGCGGAAGCCGTTTCAGTTGCAACACCGGCCGAAGGCGGCGCAGCTTCGGAAGGACTTGCACCTGTGACCACAAGCGCAGTCAAGCCCACTGCACCGAGATTGCGCAACAACCAAGCGCGCAAGAGCATCAGCGCAGGTACGGACGCAGTTCGACCTTGCGGTTGCACGCCTTCGAGCCGGCCATGGCCAGCGCATGAGCCTGCTCGTCATCAGCAGCATCGATAATCCAAAAACCCGAGTAGTGCTCGCCCGTGGTTTGGATTGATCCCGTTTGCACCACACCTGCATCACTGCGATTGTCGATGACAGTGGCACGGCCCGCCTCAGCGATACCCGCAGCGGTCACCCAATGTCCTTCAGCCTCAAGGGAATCGTTGAATGCATCGATGGCTGTCATCTCGTCTGGATTGCCAGTGTTCCCTGGGACGTCGATCACGAAAATCATGTACTTCACGATGAACTCCTCATCATTGTCAGCGCACTGCTGTTGGGTTGCTTTACGCAACTGCTTTTCACATGCCCGCCAAAGGCAAGACCACTTCAGCCGAACCGCCGCTGGCAACGATACGCACCGGCACACCCCAATCCTGCTGGTGCACATGGCAGGCCGGAAATTCCGCCGCCCCAGGCGCATTTGGGTCGTCACATGAGGCTGCTCGCGCCGACACATGCAACACACCTTCAGTGACACCAGTGACCGAAGGGTCGGCAATCACAATCGAACGCTGCAGATCTTCCCCCGCACCTGCACCTGCAACCAACAGCTCCGACGGCGTCGATGAGACAACCATGTGAGTGCTGGGGCCATAACGATCATCGAGTTTCTGTCCTGCGGGCGGTGAGAACGGTGTCCTCACCAACACTTCACCGGCAGTGATACCCATCGGTGGCCGTTGTGTGCGGTACGCGATGCCGCCGATCACGGTTGCTTCCTTGGGCAGGGGCACGAATGTCAGCCGATGCGCTGCGGATTCGACCACGAGCAAGACGAAGTCGCGATCCGCATCGGGCACAACGGCGATATCGCTCGGCTCAGCTAGGCCGGTGGCGATGGTCGTCATCTGCCGAGTTGCCGGATCGAAGCGTCGCACCGCCCCGTTGTATGTGTCAGCAACCGCAATCGACCCATCGGGCAGCACTGCCACGCCCAGCGGATGTTGCAACAATGCATCGGCCGCATCGCCATCGCGGTGTCCGAAGTCGAAAAGCCCGCGACCGACTTCGCTGGTGACCACGCTGTTGGTGATTCGTCGCAGCGACGAAGTTTCAGAATCTGCGATCCACACAGTTCCTTCAACATCGACTGCCAGACCTGACGTCTGAGCGAACCATGCCGATGCGCAATCGCCATCGACCAAGCCTTCATTTGTTGTTCCCGCCAGGACGCTGACGGTCTTGCCGACGGGATCGAATGCCCAGAGTTGGTGAATGCCAGCCATCGCGATGACGACCTGCTGATGCGACGGCGACCACACAACATCCCATGGACTGCTCAACGGCACTGTGGTGGCTGCTGCCGGTTGCTCTGAAGACGGCAGTGCGTCACCTTGCATCCACTGCGCGCCGGTGCCGGCAACTGTGACGACAGTGAGATCTGACAACCGAAGCCCGCGAAGTGCGTGGTTCACGGTGTCGGCAACAACAACGTCGTAACCGCAGGCTTGGGAAATCTCTTCAGGCAGTGCAGCAAATCCGCCAGGTTCGCTGAAACGCGCGGTTGCAACATCGCCATCGATGAGTCCGCGCGCACCATCGCCGATCGGTGAAAGAACCTCACTGGCGGCGGAATCCATGATCGCCAACCGATGGTTCTTGGCATCTGAGACGAGCAGTCGACCGTCGGCCAACGGCATCACTTTGTTCGGGAAGCGCAATTGCGTTTCAGCTGGCGCTGGCGGCACATACGGACCATCACCGCGGTTCAAGGTGCCAGCAGCATCGTGCTCGGCAATCAGCTGCCCGATCAGTGTGTCCAAGGCGTGGGCGTGACCCTCGCCTGAGAACTGACCGACGATGTAACCGTTCGGGTCGATGACCACCAAAGTCGGCCAAGCTCGCACTGCGTATGACTGCCAAGTGGCCAAAGCTGGATCATCCAGCACGGGATGGTGGACCTCATAGCGCTCGACCGCTGATAGCAACGCTGCGTGATCGGCTTCATGGACAAACTTGGGCGAGTGCACGCCGATGACCACTAACGAGTCGGCGTACTTCTCCTCGATCGGACGCAACTCATCCAACACATGCAGGCAGTTGATGCAGCAGAAGGTCCAGAAATCAAGGATGACGACCTTGCCGCGCACGTCCGCGATACCCAGCGCGGAACCGCCGGTGTTGATCCATCCACCGGCGCCAGTGAGTTCCGGGGCGCGCACTCGAGCGTTCATAAGGCGGCAAGCCTAAACGTCGGCTGTCAGTAAGAGCGTCGGTCCTTCAGCCAGCCAAACTTCGCACGCCACTGCTCGGCTGCCGAGGAGTCCACCTCTACAAACAGAATCTCTTCACTATCGCCGCTAGCTTCCGCGATCACCGCTCCCTGCGGACTCACAACCACCGAACGGCCACCCATCTGCACACCATCGTGCGTGCCGACGCAGTTGACCGCCAGCAGCCATGCCTGATTTTCGATCGCCCGCGCCTGAGCCAGCACCCGCCAGTGCTCGATGCGAGCCACCGGCCAACCGGCGGCAACGACATACGCCATGACTCCCTGGTCGACCAGCGCTCGGTACAACTCTGGGAATCGCAGTTCGTAACAGGTCGTGACGCCGGTGGTGCCTAGTGGCGAATCGACAACCAGCAGTTCCTCGCCGGCAGACAGCACTGCGGCTTCGCCGGCGTCACCTCCCCACAAATGCATCTTGCGGTAAGTCGAGACCAAGACGCCCGCAGCATCAGCCAATACAGAAGTGTTGTAACGCTGCCCATCCGCTGTGACCTCAGTGTCACTGCCTCCGTGCAACCACACCCCGGCTTCACGTGCAAGATCACAGATAAACGCACGGAAACTCTCGAAATCCCCTCGCTGTTGCTGCGACATCGCACCGACGTTGAAGGCACCGTTGGGCCATAACTCCGGCAGCAGAACCATCTGCGCACCGCTACCCGCAGCCTGCAACACGAGGTTGCGGATTTTCTGCCGGCGATGCTGTGCTGAGTCAGCGTCACTGACCTCACACTGGATCAGTGCGACTTTGACGGTCATGTGCAGAACTTGAGTTTCAGCTATCGATGCTGGGGGACGACATGAAGTCGGCAACTGCGCTCAACGCCTTTGAACCCAGTTCACCATCAACCAAGCGGTGATCGAAGCTCAGCGCCAACGTTGCAATGTCTCGAATCTCCACCCGCTCGGTATCTGCGACTGTCACAACCCACGGCTTTCGCACTGTGCGGCCGAGCGCGAGAATCGCCGCCTGCCCTGGCACCAGAATCGGCGTGCCGCCGTCCATCCCCAGTGCGCCGATGTTGGTAATCGAGATCGTGCCGCCCATCATTTCCGCCGGCGGTGTGGTGCCGTTTCGAGCACGCTCCACCAAGCCAGACAGCGCTTGCGCGATACCAGGCAAACCGAGCGATTCTGCCGTCTGGATCACAGGGACAGTGAGGCCCTTGCTGCCAGCAACGGCGATTCCGATGCCCACATGCCCGTGGATGACAATCTCGGCGCCTGTCGGCCCATCTATCCACGAAGAATTGATCCGCGGATACTGCTCTGCTGCCTTCAACAGACCCGCTGCGGCGAGAGTGAGCATGGTGACGCGGGCTCCGGCGAACTCGGGCTGATTGCGCATCACCTGCACCATGGCAGTTGCTGCAGTGACATCCACCTCAAGCCAACAGGTCACATGCGGTGCAGTGAACTTGCTCGAGACCATCGCCTCGGCCATCGAACGGGTCACACCACGGACCGGGATGCGCTCCTTCGGTGTGCCAACGACGGTTGGTGTGAATGTGGTGCGCGACGCAGTCGGCGCAGCGGCCGCATTGCCGCCACCCACAGCACGCATCACATCATCGCGAGTGATGTCGCCGTGCGGACCAGTGGCAGTGACAGTGCGCAAGTCGACGCCGCGTTCTTTGGCCAATAAACGCACTGGCGGCTTGGACTTGACCAACACCTCGACCTCGCTGCGCATCGGCGCTGCAGATGTCGATGCAGTGCGGGCCCGGGCTGGTGCTCCCGCCACCTTCGCCCGACGAGCAGTACGCGCACCTTCAACTCCGTAACCAACGAGCACCGGTTCGCGTTTGGCGGGTGCAGCGGCTTCGACAGTCTCAACAGGCACCGCAGTTGTTGCACCCGGAGCGGCGGCTGGCTGAGCAGCGGGAGTTGGCGCTGCTGGTGCATCACCGACGCCGGCAACGTCGACCTCGATGATCGGCGTGCCAACCGGCACCACCTGACCCTCGGGCACCAAGAGGTTGACGACTGTTCCCTCGAACGGGCACGGCAATTCGACGCTGGCCTTCGCGGTTTCAATCTCAACGATGACATCGTTGACCTTCACCGCATCACCGGGCTTCACATGCCAGGTGAGGATCTCGGCTTCAGTCAGACCTTCACCGACATCAGGCAGCAGGAATTTCCTCGTCGCCATGGCCTAGTACTCCATCGCCTTGTCGACGGCGTCGAGAATCCGATCCAGGTCGGGCAGGAATGCGTGTTCCACTCGCGCAGCTGGGTACGGCATATACAAACCGGCGACGCGGAGCACTGGCGCCTGCATCGTCCAGAAGCACTTCTCCGTGACTCGAGCTGCAATTTCAGCGCCGATACCGGCGAACTGCGGAGCTTCGTGCACGACAACCATCCGACCAGTCTTCGTCACCGAACGCACGACTGTCTCGAAATCCAGCGGTGTCAGCGAACGCAAGTCGAGGACTTCAAGGTTCAAGCCTTCATTCGCTGCCGCGGCTGCCGCTTCAAGGCAGGTCTTCACCATCGGGCCATACGCAACCAGAGTCAGGTCGCTGCCTTCGCGGGCGATGCGCGCATCGAACAGTTGCGAGTAACCCTCGGGACGATCCATCACATCAACGGAGTCGTCAATCTCCGCTTTATCCCAGTAGCGACGCTTCGGCTCGAAGAAGATGACCGGGTCAGGGTGCGCGATCGCCTGCTGAATCATCTCGTAGGCATCGATCGGATTTGCGGGGCTGATGACACGCAAACCAGCCGTGTGGGCGAAGTACGCCTCCGGCGACTCACTGTGGTGCTCGATGGCGCCGATGCCGCCGCCATAAGGAATCCGGATCACCATCGACAGCGTGGTCTTGCCGGCCGAGCGGTAATGCTGCTTGGCAACTTGGCTGACAATCTGGTCGAAGGCGGGGTAAACAAAACCGTCGAACTGGATCTCCACTACCGGGCGCCAGCCGCGCATCGCCATACCGACAGCGGTGCCGACGATTCCCGACTCTGCCAGCGGCGGATCGACAACGCGCATGTCGCCGAATTCGGCTTGCAAACCGTCAGTGACGCGGAAAACGCCGCCGAGTTTGCCGATGTCCTCACCCATAAGCACGACCTTGTCGTCGCGCTTCATCGCGTGGCGCAAACCGGTGTTGATGGCCTTAGCCATGGTCAGGGTCGCCATGTCAGTGACCCCCTTCCGAGTGAGGCGATTGCATTCCGCCGAATTGTGCGAAGTACTCAGTCATCTCTTGATGCTCCTGCTGCACCAATGGATGCGGCTGCGAGTACACATTGGTGAACATCTCGTCCAAAGTCGGGTCTGCCAATTGGCGAGCACCACTTCGGATGCGCACGGCCAACTCTTCCGCAGCCGCTTCAACCTCGTCGAAGAATGACTGTGGGGTCTTCACTGAATCCAGGTAGCGCTTCACCCGCAGGATCGGGTCGCGCTCCTTCCAGTACTCAACCTCAGCGGCATCGCGGTAACGCGTTGCGTCATCGGAAGTGGTGTGGTTTCCGATGCGGTAAGTGAACGCCTCAACCAACACCGGCCCGTTGCCGCTGCGTGCGTGCTCGTACGCAAAACGCATCACGGCGAACATGGCCAACACATCGTTGCCATCAACGCGATAGCCGGGGAAGCCGAAACCAGATGAGCGTTGGTAGATCGGCACGCGCATCTGACGGGTGTTCGGCTCGCTGATCGCGTATTGGTTGTTCTGGCAGAGGAAGACCACAGGCGCGTTGTAAACACCGGCGAAGACGAACGCTTCACTCACATCGCCTTGGTTGCTGCCGCCATCGCCGAAGCAGGTGAGGACGACATCACCAGCGTTCTCGCGCAGCCCCGCCATCGCATAACCAACCGCGTGCAAGCACTGGTTGCCGATAACCACTGTGTAAAGACCGAAGTTGTGGGCATAAGGATCCCAACCGCCATTGGTCGTGCCGCGGAACATGCCGAGGATCTGCACCGGGTCAACACCGCGCGTCCAGGCGATGCCGTGCTCGCGGTACGACGGGAAGACGAAGTCGCCAGCAGACAGTGCGCGGCCCGCGCCGATCTGCGCAGCTTCCTGTCCTTGGCACTGCGCCCACAGGGCCAGCTCGCCTTGGCGCTGCAATGCAGTTGCCTCGTTGTCGAAACGGCGCACGAGAAAAAGATCGCGATACAACGCACGGATTTCGTCGTCGCTAATGTCCAGCGAGAAGTCCGGATGAGTGACGCGCTTGCCCTCGTGAGTGAGCAACTGGATGAGGTCATCGGGTGCGGTGAGCATCCGAGCTCCTTTCACCATTCCATACGGACACGCCCGACTGCGGAGCCGCACCGGCGGTGGTGTGATCGATGGTGGTCGCCCGATTCGACGCCAGCCCTCATCATTCCACCGCTAGCCCCACCCTGGCGCATCGCGGGTGGGTGACATTCCTCGCGCCGCCAAAGCCGTCCAAACTCTTCTTACCCAGGGCACCAAGCAGAGCCCGCGATGGCAAGGTTGGTAAGCGCCGTGGATGGCTTCTCTCAGCAGGCGGGGTGCAGTGCTCGGCGACTGTCGCGTCGCGCGTGACAGTCAGTTGAAGATGCGCGGCTGCGTTCAGCGCTCGCGCCTTGAGGTCGCTGACGCACTCACCCTCGCCCGCCTCGCTAAGTGCGGCGGCGATTGCTCAGTTGGCCGGCAGCCACGGTGCAGCCAGCCGTGATCCTCAGCTGACGAGCTCGGCAGTCATCTCCGTGAACAACTCCGTGTGCCGAGTTACCTGCGCAGCCGTCGTATCCGGTCCCATGAGCGCCATGTTGTGGAACGGGGTGATCAAGACGCCGCGATTGAGCAACCACAGGTGCGCGAACTCGTCCAACTCGTCATCCGCAGCGGCCGCGGACGCGCTGCCATTCACCGGCGCTGGGTATGCGAATCGGTATTCCGCGCGAGCACCTAGTTGGCTGATGGACCACGGCAACCGCGCAGCATCGATCGCTGCTTGCACGCCGGCTGTGTATTCGTCACACAGCGCGATCATCCGCGTGAACGCATCCTCGGTCAGCACTTCAGTGAGGGTTGCTCGCATTGCGGCCGTCGATAAGGCGTTGCCAGCAAGGGTGCCACCAACACCGCCGACATCGATGATGTCCGCATTGCCTTGCTCGGCCATGCTGGTGACTCGCTCAGCGATGTCTGCGCTCAGGCCGTATGCCCCGGACGGAATGCCGCCGCCGATCGACTTGCCAATAACCAAGATGTCTGGGCGCAAGCCCCATGCGCCGGTCGCACCGGCGGGGCCGGCAGAGATTGTGTGCGTTTCATCGACCATCAGCAAAGAGCCGGCAGCCGCACACGCCTGCTGCAGGTGATCCAGGAAACCTGGCTGCGGCAGCACGATGCCAATGTTGGTCATCGCTGGTTCAAACAAAACTGCTGCCACATCACCGTGCGCCAGCTCGCGCTGGACGGCGTCGATGTCGTTGAACTCGCAAACTCGCGTCGTCTGGTGCAGTGGAACCGGCGGTGCGACATTGCCCTTGCGAGAGACGGCTTGCCCATCGGCCCCGGGAACAGCGAATGTTTCATCGACGCTGCCGTGATAGCAGTATGCGAACACGAGCACTTTCGGTCGGCCGGTGACGAGGCGGGCGATTCTCAACGCCCATCGGTTCGCATCTGTCGCGGTCAAGGTGAAAGACCACCGCGGCAAACCGAATCGGCGGCTCAGTTCTGCGGCAACAACTTCCGCATCGTCGGTGGGCAACATGGTGGTGATGCCACCAGCCTGTGAGATACGTTGAACAACTGCGTCGATCGTGGCGGGCGGTGTGTGTCCGGCCATCGCGCCTGTGTCGCCCAGAGCGAAGTCGATGTATTCGTGCCCGTCAACGCAGGTAACACTGCTGCCGCAAGCACCTGACATGTACATCGGAAAACCGCCGGACCACTTCCGCATCCAGGTCATCGGGACGCCGCCCAGCAAGTGGTTGGCCCGGCTCAGATGCCGTTGAGATTCAGGGTGGCGCGCCGCATATGTCTGCCGCTCACGCTCGATCAATGCTGCCAGGCGGGTGCGGTCGATGGCTATGCGATCCATGCCTGCAAGCCTGCCACGAGGCGATACTGAATAAGTGGCGCTAGCCAATGCGCATCGCCGCGACTGCGAATCTGCGCGGTTTTGCTACTTGCGAGCAGTGGACTTCTTGGTCGGCTTCTTTGCGGGTTTCTTCGCAGGCTTCTTTGTCGCGACCTTGGTCTTTGTCGCAGTCTTCTTCGCCGCAACTGCAGTCTTGGCGGGTTTCTTAGCCGCGGTCTTCGAGCCAGCGGACTTCTTAGCCGCCGCAACAGTCTTCTTCGTAGCAGCGGTGGTGTTGTGCTTGCTCTTGACTGCAACGGCACGCTTCTTGGTCGGCTTCTTCGAATGCGGCTTTACGGCTGGCTTGCTTTCGCTCACGCCGCCGCGGCAGACGGTGCAGTTATCACCGCGGGAGCCACCTGTGGCGTACACCAGGTCGTCGCTGAGGTTTCCACCTTCGCCGTAGCACGCGGTTTCAGTTGTGCCTTCCGGGTAACTCCAGGTGATGCACCCGCCTGCCGTATACGACTTCCACACGACATTGCCGTTCTCATCTACACAGACGGTGGAGGTTGCAGTCGTGCCGTCTTCCAGGGTTGAGTCCTGGGTGTCA
>JBEHCB010000014.1:0-3874 GCA_041192885.1 Actinomycetota bacterium | reverse complement strand
CCTTTTTGACGATGATTTCCACAACGGCCGAGTGCAAGGAATCCGACGAATAGATGGGCGCGGTGCAGCCTTCCACATAGTGCACATACGCGTCCTCGTCGACGATGATCAAGGTGCGCTCAAACTGGCCCATGTTCTCCGTGTTGATACGGAAATAAGCCTGCAAGGGGATGTCGACATGCACGCCCTTGGGCACATAAATGAACGATCCGCCGGACCAAACGGCAGTGTTCAGTGCCGCGAATTTGTTATCGCCAACGGGGATTACGCTGCCGAAGTACTCCTGGAACAGCTCCGGGTGCTCCTTCAGGCCGGTGTCGGTGTCGAGGAAGATGACGCCCTTCTCTTCCAGGTCTTCGCGGATCTTGTGGTAAACGACCTCGCTCTCATATTGAGCAGCGACACCCGCAACGAGGCGATTCTTCTCCGCATCCGGGATGCCGAGCCGGTCGTATGTGTTGCGGATGTCTTCCGGCAGGTCCTCCCACGAGTTCGCCTGCTTCTCTGTCGAGCGCACGAAGTACTTGATGGTGTCGAAATCAATGCCCGACAGATCGCTTCCCCAGTTGGGCATCGGTTTACGACTGAATAGGGACAAGCCCTTCAGACGCAAATCCAACATCCACTCGGGCTCGTTCTTCAACGCAGAGATCTCGCGAACGACCGTCTCGCTGAGGCCGCGCTTCGCAATCGAGCCTGCTGCATCCGGGTCCGCCCAGCCGTATTCGTATCTATCGGCTACGGCGAGTTCCTCAGTGGTGCTCATCGAGCATCTCCATTCGGTTTGGTGGAAGGTGATTGCCTGACATCATCAATGCTTCGAGTTGGTGGAACCAAGGTCGTGCACAGCACACCGCCGGCTGCGATCGTCGACAACCGCACGACATTGCGACCGAGAGCATCGCTGATGGCTGCGGTCTCCGCTTCGCAGAACTGTGGGCTGGCGGAAGCAACATCTGCAATAGGGCAGTGATGTTGCAGCAACTGCACGCCACCGTCGGCAGACTCGACCGCGATCGCCGCGTAGCCCTGCCCTGTCAGAGCGTCGGCGAGTGTCGCAGTGTCATTGACTCCAGATTCACGCCACTGGGAAGCAAGGCCATCGGCGTATGCCTGCGAGATCTCGCGAACAGCCGCTTCACCGCCTAGAGCGCGAATCTGAGCTACCGCGGTAGCAGCAACCAGCGCACACCCATCGTGCCCACTTCGGCGTTGGGCCAAGTTCTCAACGCCGGTATCGGATAGGGCCCACACCCGCGCTGGACGCCCTCGGCCGCGCCTGATGGACTGCAACGCCGCAGGGCCAAATGGACCTCGCTCGCCGCCGCTTACCCAGCCAGCGCTTTCAAGGGAATCCAGGTGCTTGTTCACAGCCGCGACAGACGAACCCACATGAGCCGCCAGCGCAGCCGAACTGCTCGGACCCAAAGCCATAATCGCTTGCGCCACCCGACGCGCTGATGGGGAAACTGCAGCCTGCGCAGCCCTAGCCCCGCTGTTCTCAGCACACACAATCGCGCTGTCGACGCTCCGCGCGTCGACAGCATGCGTGGTGCTCGCGATTTTCACAACCGAAGTGTTGCATAAATCAGGGAGCCTTGCCCGTCGAGGGGTGGCCCGCCCCACCAATGCTTCTCACGCGCCTAAGCGCTCAAGCGGGAATCCGGGTCGTCCTCAACCCCCACACTCCGCCGCCCGAGGCGGCTTAACTCCCCCGAGGTCGCCGCTGGATGACGCCGCGGAGCTGTGGGCGGAAACCTGGTTATCCATGTCTAGCGTCTGGCGCGACTCCCGCAGGCGGCCCCTGGCGCAACCGCTCTAAGGTGCGGTCGTGAGCTCAGCGCACCTTTCCAACCCCCGTCAGGCGAGCGCCTGGGCGTGGACCCGGCGCTGGGCCTGGGCCAGCCTCATAGCCCAGATGCTCATCGTGGTCACTGGCGCATTCGTGCGGGTGACGGCTTCGGGTCTTGGCTGTCCCACTTGGCCAGAATGCATGCCTGGCTCCTACACGCCGGTCACAGTGCCAGAGACCGTGTATCACGCATGGGTTGAGTTCGGAAATCGACTTCTCACCTTCGCCGTGGCCGTGACCGCGATCGGCGCGCTAACCAGCTACATAGTCGCCCGACGGCGCCAAGCATTGCCGCAAGGCTTCGCCATCAGTCCGATCGCCGCCTTGTTGGCGGCCAGCGCTTTGATCGGAACTGCGGCACAGGCTGTCGTCGGCGGCATCTCCGTGCTGACGGGGCTGTCCCCCACATGGGTGGCGGCACACTTTCTATTGAGCGCGGTAATCCTCATTGCGCAGACCCGCTATGTCGCCATCTTCCAACTGATTCCACAAGAGGGCATCAACGAACAGCAAGGCTGGATTGCTCGGCGCACATGGTTGCCTGTGGTCATGTGCGTGTCAGCGGGCATCACAGTGGTCCTTGGCACGGTGGTAACAGGCTCGGGTCCGCACGCCGGCGACATCAATGTCACCCACCGATTTCCCTTGGACCCGCGCATCGCCACGATGATTCACAGCATCGCAGCAGCTGTGCTTGTGGGGACGACATCTTTCGCGTTTCTGAAGCGTGCGCAGATTCCGGTGATGTTGA
Organism: Actinomycetota bacterium; assembly: GCA_041192885.1. Classification (GTDB taxonomy): domain Bacteria; phylum Actinomycetota; class Actinomycetes; order S36-B12; family UBA5976; genus RFTO01. Next base: position 1,271 of record JBEHCB010000014.1, on the reverse strand, counting down.
GACGATCCGCGACTGCGCTCATCATCTTGCAGTGTTGCCAAGGGTTGCTGGGTTTTGCCCAGTACCAGGCAGGCTTGCCGCCGCTGATGGTCGTTGCGCATGTCGCGTTGGCGGTGTCAATCTGGGTTGGATGCCTGCGCTTTGCGTGGTTGTGGCGAGCTGTGAGCGTCAGCGACTGACGAACGGGTCAACACCCACAGCGAGAAACACCAGCGCGAGATAAGAAATCGACACATGGAAGACGCGCATGGAGCGCGCGGCGATAACGTCGATTGATGCGCCGATTTCGCGGCAGGAACGCCACAACCCGATTCCCTCGAGGGTGAACCAGACAGCCGCTGCGGAACTAACGAGCCAATACATCATCCCAGTGTCGGCGACGAGCCCGTAGCCAATCGCCGTCACGGTGGTCGCAGCCACATAAGCAAGAACCGAGCGCGCAACCTTCGACGGATCGGCGATCGCCCCCAGCATCGGCACATGCGCTGCGCGGTAATCCTCCCGGTATTTCACTGACAAGGGCCAATAGTGCGCAGGTGTCCAGAAGAAGACCAGAGCGAACAACAGCCATGCCGCCAATGACGGCCGGCCCGAAACCGCTGTCCAACCGATGAGGACGGGGAAACATCCAGCGATGCCACCCCAGACGATGTTCTGCGCAGTGCGGCGCTTCAGCAGCATCGTGTACCCGACAACATAACTGGCGATCGCCGCCGCGGCCAGAATCGCGGAGAGTTGATTGGCGCCCCACCACAGCACTAGGACGCTGGCCGTGCTCAGGGATATGGCGAAAACCAGAGCTTGCTTGCGCCCGATATCTCCGGTCACCGTGGGTCGGTTGGCCGTGCGCTGCATATGTGCATCGATATCCGCATCCAGCAAGCAGTTGAAGACATTGGCACCCGCGGCAGCCAATGTGCCACCGAGAACGGTCCAAATCACCGTTGGCAATGACGGCAACCCACCTGCCGCAGCGAACATGACCGGCACAGTGGTCACCAAGAGCAACTCGATGATGCGCGGTTTGGTCAGCGCAAGATACGCAGCAGTGACGCGTCGACCTTCAACCCTGTTAGAGGTAGCTGCTGTCGCTGGTGAGGCAATCGCCGTCTGGGGAGTCGCAGCCACGTTCGACAGTCTACGAGCCATCTCGTCACTAGGCTTGCTAGCGTGCCTGAGGCTATTTTCTCGGAACTAGACGATGCGGCAATCGCGACCGCCAGAGCACTGGCCATGGACGCCGTGCAGAAGGTTGGCAACGGCCATCCAGG
>JBEHCB010000013.1:0-4164 GCA_041192885.1 Actinomycetota bacterium | reverse complement strand
GAATGAGATGCGGTGGTAAGCGCCGGGGCGTTCCCGGTCTTCCAATTCCGCCTGCGCGACAGCGGTGCGGAAGGTCACATCCCACAGCGTCGGCGCCTCACTCAAGTACGCCTCGCCGCGGGCGAGGTTGCGCAGAAACGCGCGTTGAGACGCGGCACGAGCGTCGTCGCCGATCGTTTGGTAAGTCATCGACCAGTCGACAGACAAACCCAGGCGGCGGAACAGCGACTCGAAAACCTGTTCGTCTTCCAGCGTCAACTTCACGCACAACTCGACGAAGTTCTGCCGCGACACTGGAATCTGGTCTTTGCCCGGCTCCGCCGGTGGCGTGAAAGCAGGGTCGTAGGGCAGCGAGGGATCGCAGCGGACTCCGTAGTAGTTCTGCACGCGCCGCTCAGTCGGCAGGCCGTTGTCGTCCCAGCCCATCGGGTAAAAGACTTCCTTGCCACGCATGCGCTGGAAGCGCGCCACGGTGTCGGTGTGCGTGTAAGAGAACACGTGTCCCACGTGCAGCGAGCCCGACGCGGTCGGCGGCGGGGTGTCGATGGAGAAAACACGCTCGCGAGTGGCGCTGCGATCGAATGCGTAGGTGCGCTGCTCGTCCCACAAGCGACTGCACCGCTCTTCAACACCATCGAGCGTGGGCTTCTCAGGCAGATTCGCCAGATTCCCGGTGCTTGCAGTCGGCTGTGCGTTCATGCGGACGGAGTCTAGAAGGCTGCCTATGCTTCATCGCGTGTCGGACGCAGCAGCGGGATCGGACTTTGCCGCCGTCGAGCAAGCACTGCTCGCCCGGTGGCCCGAAAGCAGAATCGGCCCGGGCCTGGGCCGGATGAATCACCTGCTGAACATGCTGGGGGAGCCGCAGCGGTCGATCGCATCCATCCATGTGACCGGCACCAACGGCAAGACCTCGACTTCTCGGATGATCGAGGCGCTCTTGCGTTCATTCGGGCTGAGAACTGGTCTGTTCACCAGCCCGCACCTGCATCACATCACCGAACGCGTCCAACTGAACGGTGAGCCGGTACGCACCGACCGCTTCATCGCGGCGTACCAGGAGCTGTTGCCCTACATCGACATGGTTGATGAGCGCAGCGTCGCCGAGGGCGGGCCGCGGATGACTTTTTTCGAATCGATGACCGGCTTGGCTTATGCGATCTTCGCCGACGCCCCCGTGGATGTGATGGTCATCGAGGTGGGCATCGGCGGCACGCACGACGCCACCAATGTGATCGAACCCGATGTTGCTGTCATCACCCCGATCGACTTCGATCACATGCACATCCTCGGGAATACATTGACTGAGATTGCAGAAAACAAAGCCGGGATCATCGACGCTGGCAGCATCCCCGTTGTGTCAGCTCAATCTCCCGAAGCGGCCGCAGCCATCATGAAGCACTGCGCTGCACTGGAGGCACTTCCACTTCGTGAAGGCATCGAGTTCGAACTGCTGGATCGCCGACCGGCAGTTGGCGGACAGTTGCTGACTGTCCGCGGCGTATTCGGCGAGTACGACGAGTTGTTCCTCCCGCTATATGGGCAGCATCAAGCGCAAAACGCAGCCGTCGCAGTCGCTGCTGTCGAAAGTTTCCTCGGCGGCGGCATCGACGGCGAGCGAGCTCGCCTGGATATCGATGTTGTTCGTGAGGGATTCGCACAGATGAAATCCCCTGGACGGCTCGAAGTCGTCAGTCGCGAGCCGTTAGCCATTGTTGATGCCGCCCACAATCCAGCAGGAGCGGCAACGATCAAAGCCGCCCTAGCAGAGTCTTTCGCCCTTGATCATGTGGTCGCAGTCGTCAGCGTGCTCGGCGACAAGGATGTCAACGGGCTGCTGGAGCACTTGGTCGGCGTCGCCGATCAGATCATCGTCACCCAGAACGAATCGCAACGAGCGATGCCGGCTGCAGACCTCGCTGAAATCGCGAGCAAGTTCTTCCACGAAGATGCAGTCCAAGTGCAACCTGACTTCAACCTGGCTGTCGCGGATGCGTGCGCGAAAGTCGTCGAACTCCGCGCCGCAGGAAAACCAGCCGCAGTGCTCGCGACGGGTTCTGTCGTCACCGCGGCCCAAGCCCGCGCGTTGTTGGCAAGGAAGGTCACCGCATGAGATCGCCTCGCGGATTGAGTTCTGCTGTATTGACCATGGAAGCGATGCTCATCGCACTCGGTGCGTTGACATCGCAGTTCGGCGACGAGTCCACCATCGAGCCGCGCTGGTTGTGGACTGGTTTGGTTGTCGTCTTAGTTCTGTATCTGGCCACTGCCGGGCAACGCGACTCAGTCAGGCTGCGGATGCTGGGATGGGTAGCCCAGGCCGCGACTATGGCTTACGCCATTTGGCTGGGTGGTTTCCTGCCGTACCTCTGCGCACTTTTCGTGGTGTTCTGGTTCTACACCGCCAAAGCGATCCGGCTGATGGCGCAGGCCGCACGCGAGCACGGCCGAGGCGACGCCGACTCCAGTCTGTAAACTCCACGCGTCGCCCGGTCGCCTGCCGCGCGAAACCGTCGATAAGCGACTGAGACATCGGTCGGCCCAAGGAGTGAGTCGTGAGCGTGCAGCGCACACTGGTCTTGATCAAGCCCGATGGCGTCCAGCGTGGTCTCGTGGGTGAGGTTCTTGCCCGCATCGAGCGCCGTAGCTGGTCGATCGTGGCGATGGAGCTGCGCACCCTTGACCGTGCCACAGCATCCGCCCACTACGCCGAGCACGACGGCAAGCCGTTCTTCGCCGGCCTGGTCGATTTCATCACCAGCGGCCCGCTGGTCGCGGCCGTGGTCGAGGGCGAAGAGGTCATCCCCGCTTGGCGCGCCATGATGGGCGCCACCAACCCGGTGAACGCCGCCCCCGGCACCATCCGCGGCGACTTCGCCCAGGTGATGGATTTCAATGTGGCCCACGGATCTGACTCGCCGGAGTCGGCCGCCCGCGAAATCGCGCTGTTCTTCCCGAACCTGTAACGACCTCTGCCTGCCTCGCCGCGCAAACCGTCAAAGTCGCGTTCGGCCGAGGTTGTCGCCTAGCCGAGGCGGTCACCTGCCCTCACTAGGATTGTCGTTGACGCAGCAGGCATCCAATGCGCGACAAGTTGAGGTGCTCGGCCTGGCCCCGTTCGACGGCGCAAGGGTGCATCACGACGATATTGGCGACAAACGACTGAATGATGATTGAAGGACTGGGTATGGCTTCCACCTCGTTTATCGGCCGCGATATGGCTATGGATTTGGGCACCGCGAACACCCTTGTTTACGTTCGTGGCCGCGGCATCGTTTTGAACGAGCCATCCGTGGTTGCCATCAACGAAACCACCGGCGGAATCGTCGCCGTCGGTGTCGAGGCCAAGCAGATGGTTGGCCGTACGCCTGGAAGCATCAAAGCGGTTCGCCCGCTCAAGGACGGAGTCATCGCAGACTTCGACACAACCGCGCGAATGTTGCGCTACTTCATCAAGAAGGTCCACCGCTCGCGCTTCTTCTCACAACCGCGACTTGTCATCTGCGTCCCATCAGGAATCACAGGCGTCGAGCGTAGAGCGGTTGTCGATGCCGGCAAGGAAGCCGGCGCGCGCAAGGTTTACATCATCGAGGAGCCGATGGCTGCTGCCATCGGTGCCGGTCTGCCGGTGCACGAGCCGACGGGAAACATGGTCGTCGACATCGGCGGCGGCACGACCGAGATTGCTGTCATCTCATTGGGTGGCATTGTCGCCACGGCGAGTATTCGCACAGGCGGGGACGAGTTGGACAACGCCGTCATCGCATATGTGAAGCGTGAGTACTCGCTGCTGCTGGGCGACCGAAGTGCCGAAGAGGTCAAGATGAAGATTGGTTCGGCGTTCCCATTGCCCGATGAGCCAAACATCGAAGTTCGCGGACGCGATTTGATCACCGGTTTGCCTCGAACCGTGTTGCTCACGAGCGAAGAGATTCGCCGCGCCATCGACGAGCCGGTCACCAAGATCATCAACGCCGTCAAGGAGTGCTTGGACCTCACCCCGCCGGAGCTTTCTGGTGACATCATGGATCGCGGCATCATGCTCACCGGTGGCGGAGCGATGCTGCGCGGGCTGGACGAGAGGCTTCGCCACGAGACCGGCATGAAGGTCGTCATCGCTGAAGACCCGCTGGACTGCGTGGTCAAGGGCGCTGGCCGTTGCGT
>JBEHCB010000012.1:0-5875 GCA_041192885.1 Actinomycetota bacterium | reverse complement strand
CTCATCAGCGGCTGCCAGTCGGCTCGAAGTCTGTCGATGGACGATCAGACCTCGAGCAACTCCGCTTCCTTATGCTTGAGGATTTCGTCTATGTGGCTGACATGCTGAGCAGTGACCTCGTCCAGGTGCTTCTCCGCACGCCGCACATCGTCTTCGCCGGCGTCGCCATCTTTCATCAGCTTGTCCAGCGCATCCTTGGCATGGCGACGGATATTGCGCACTGAGACCTTGGCCTCTTCCGCTTTCGTCCGCGCGACTTTGATGATCTCCTTGCGACGCTCTTCAGTCAACTGTGGGAACACCACTCGGATAACCGTGCCGTCGTTAGTGGGATTGACGCCCAAGTCGCTGTCGCGGATGGCTTTCTCGATCTCGCCCATCGCAGATTTGTCGTAAGGGGTGATGACGACAAGCCGAGCTTCCGGCACCGCGAACGATGCCATCTGCAGGATCGGCGTCGGCGTCCCGTAGTAGTCGGCGATCAACTTCGAGAAGAGTGAAGTGTTGGCGCGGCCAGCGCGGATGGTACCGAAATCCTCACGCGCGACGCCGATGGCTTTGTCCATCTTCTCTGCGCATTCGGCCATGATCTCGTCGATCATCGTCTTACCTCCCTGGTGGTCCGTGCGTTCCGATGTTGCGGTTCAGGTGCGATTCTCAGGCGCCGTTACTAACCAAAGTTCCGACGCGCTCTGCGCGAACCGCTTTGGCGATGTTGCCATCTTCAAGCAAGTTGAATACGACAATCGGCAAGTTGTTGTCTTGGCACAAGCTGATAGCAGTGGCGTCGGCCACCTTCAAGCCGCGGACGAGAACCTCGTTGTAACTGAGAGTGTCGAACTTCTGCGCTTTCGGATTCTTGCGCGGGTCGTCGTCATAGACGCCGTCGACAGACTTGGCCATCAGCACCACTTCAGCGCCCACTTCCAACGCCCGCTGGGCGGCGCATGTGTCGGTGGAGAAGTAGGGGGCTCCCAAGCCGGCACCGAACACAACCACTCGACCCTTCTCAAGGTGGCGGATAGCGCGCAAGGGGATATAGGGCTCGGCAACTTGTCCCATGGCAATGGCCGTCTGCACGCGGGTGGGCGCGCCTTCTTTCTCAAGGAAGTCCTGCAGGGCCAAGCAGTTCATCACGGTGCCCAACATGCCCATGTAGTCGGCGCGAGATCGGTCCATCCCCCGCTCGGACAACTGCGCACCACGGAAGTAGTTGCCGCCGCCGATCACTACAGCCACCTGCACACCAGCGCGGACGACATCGGCAATCTGGCTGGCGATGCTCTGAACCACATCCGGGTCGACGCCCAAACCGCCGCCACCCGCGAACGCTTCACCACTGAGCTTGAGCAGAACCCGCGAGAAACCGGCAGACGGCAAACCGGGCCAGGTGGCAAGACTGCCGTCGGAACTCGACTGGCTCACGTTCACACCTATCTTCCAGTTGTTTCGGTAACTCTAGCGCCGAGCGGCAGACACGAAAATGAGGCTTGCCCGATCGCTCTGGGCAAGCCTCATCTCGTTAATTCTCAGCCTTGGCCGACCTCGACGCGGGCGAAGCCGGTGACTGTGGTGCCGCCAGCGCTGAGCACCTGGGCCACGGTTGCCTTCTGGTCGGTGACGCTGGCCTGCTCGAGAAGGCAGAAGTCCTTGAAGTAGGAGTTCACGCGACCTTCGACGATCTTGCCGATCGCAGCGTCGGGCTTACCTTCGTTGCGGGCGGTCTCTTCGGCGATGCGCTTCTCCGTCTCGACGACATCCGCTGGCACGTCTTCGCGAGTCAGGTACATCGGACGCATTGCGGCAACCTGCATGGCCACACCGCGAGCGACATCCTCGGCACCCATGTACTGCACCAGCACGCCGACCGACGGCGGCAAGTCAGGGCTGCGGCGGTGCAGGTAAACAGCGACATCCCCGGGGAACGCCACGACTCGGCCGAGTTCGATCTTCTCGCCGATGACGGCGGCCAAGCCTTCAACCGCGGAGCCGACTGTGCCGCCGTCGAGAGCAGCAGCTGCGAGCTGTTCGGTTGATACGGCACCAGTCGCAACTGCTGCGTCCAGGGCCTTCTCAGCCAGCGCCACGAAGTCGGCGCCCTTGGCAACGAAGTCGGTCTCGCAGAGCAACTCAACCAGCACGCCGCCCTTGGCAAGGACGACGCCATTGCTGGTGGTGCGCTCGGCACCGCGCTTGGCGGCCTTCGCTGCACCGGAGACGCGCAGGATTTCGATCGCCTTGTCGAAGTCGCCGTCGGCCTCTTCCAACGCCTTCTTGCATTCCATCATGCCCGCGGCGGTGATGTCGCGGAGCTTCTTCACATCTGCGGCAGCGATTGCAGCCATGGTGTCCGTCCGTTTCCTTCTACGTTTGTGGTTGGGGCTTGCGTGTGAGATTCAGATAGCGAGCGTGAATGCAGCGCGGTCAGGCTTGCGCCGTCGGGGCGTCAGCTTCAGCTGCTGGCGCGTCAACAGCCGGCGCAGCAGCCACAGCCGCAGCTTCCATCTCGGCAGTGAGTTCTTCGGTCCACGCTTGCAGCGCAGCCTCGTTCTCATCCACGGCCGGGGTGTCGGCACGGTTGACTCGGGCGACCAGGCCCTCGGCAACTGCATCGGCGATGACCTGGGTCAGGAGCGCCACTGAGCGAAGTGCGTCGTCGTTGCCAGGGATCGGGAAGTCGACGACGTCGGGGTCGCAGTTGGTGTCGAGCACTGCAACCACCGGGATGCCGAGCTTGCGGGCTTCCTTGACGGCGTTGGCTTCCTTGTTGGTGTCGACGACCCACACCATGCTCGGGGTGCGCGTCATGCCGCGCAGACCGCCGAGAGCGAATTCCAGCTTGTCCTTCTCACGCTTGAGGATCAGAAGTTCCTTCTTCGTGAGGCCGCTGGCGGCCGGGTTGTCAAAGTCGAGGGCTTCGAGTTCCTTCAAGCGGGCAAGGCGCTTGGAGATGGTGCCGAAGTTCGTGAGCATGCCGCCGAGCCAACGCTGGTTGACGAAGGGCATGCCGACGCGGGCAGCCTGCTCCGCAATCGGTTCCTGCGCCTGCTTCTTGGTGCCGACGAACAGCACTGTGCCACCGCGGGCAACAGTCTCCTTGACCACCTCGTAGGCGCTGTTGATGAATCCCAGCGACTGCTGAAGGTCGATGATGTAAATACCGTTGCGCTCGGTGAAAATGAAACGGCGCATCTTCGGGTTCCACCGACGTGTCTGGTGGCCGAAGTGGACTCCACTGTCCAGAAGTTGGCGCATGGAAACGCCCATGATGGTTCTCCTTCACTCGGTTCTTGCGGCACCCGCATAACTCGCCGCGTCTGCGGCGGTGATGCCGTTGGTGCTCGCCCTCGGTGATGAGCCGCGCACTAGCCGTGGTCTGTTCCACAACCAGTGACCTGTGCGGCGTTATCAGCGGTTGCTGACCTCACCTGTGTTAGTCGCATTCGCCGGATCCGCGGGCAGCGAGTCGAAACTCACTGACCTAAGGACAAGGCGTGTGCGCCGCGGCAAAGTGTAGACGCGGGCCCGCTCGGCGCCTGAGTCGGGATGCAAGAGTCGGGATGCCAGCGCCGATGGGCGCGACTGGCGGCTGCGACTCGGAAACCAGCCGCGCCCAAGCCGAGATTGCGCCTTACCCACAGGCCAGCCCAGACCCAGGGGCACGCACTTCTGCCTTAATCCGGCCGCCACTGGCCTCCGCCAGCGCCCAACCTCCGCCAATGCCATTCCACGCGCGCCGATCCGCAACTCCGCCAATCCCCGGCCTTTGCGCGGCAGGGGCGGCTGGCGCTCAAGAAACGAGGAAGCGCGGATGAATAACCTGTCCGATCTCGGGGGTTTGATGCGGCGGGTGGCGGGGCTTGGCGCAATCGCCCTGGGCTGCCTGCTGCCATTGACCTCGCCCGCGATGGCTCTGCCAGCGCGTCAGCCCTACCGAACTTCGTTGCCCGCAGGGTCGTATGTGCAGCGCGGCTTCGAGCCGCCTGCCCAACGATGGCTCGCCGGCCACCGCGGCGTCGACCTCGCAGCCGCCCCGGGCGAACCGGTGATCGCGCCGGCATCGGGCGTCATCACATTCGCCGGATCGATCGCAGGCACCGGAGTCGTCTCCGTCGTGCATCCGGGGATGCTGCACTCCACCTACCAGCCGATTGCGCCTGCGGTAAAAGTCGGCGACTCTGTATTGCCTGGTTCCGTGCTGGGTTTCGTCAATGTGGGCAGCCACTGCTTCCCCGCCACGTGTTTGCATTGGGGTGCAATCAAGAACGGCAGTTACATCAATCCGCTGTTGGCATTTCATGTCTTCCCGCGCCTGCTGCCGCTGTAACCGCGGCGGAAGCGGCCGTGCAGCACTCGACAGCACTCGACAGCACTCGACTAAGCCGCGACGAGTCCGTTGCCCCAGCGCACCAATGCAGACAAATGTGCGACTCCCCGAGCTCGCAACTGCGATATCCGCGATTCAGTGACACCCAGGATCTCACCCACTTCGGCCAGAGTCATCTCCTCCAAGTAATACAAGGCGAGCACCTCACGTTCGCGCTCGGGAAGTTTTCCCAAGGCGCGGATCAAAACATCGTGGCTGGTGCGGTTGAGAACTTGCTCGAACGGATCTGATTGCCCATCGGCGGTCTTCATCGATTCAACGATGACCTCATCCAGCGGGATCGTCGACGGCAGCGCGCTCTCCGCAAGGGACTTGGTGACATCACTGAGCTGCATCCCGGCATGTGCAGCGATTTCCTCATCGCTGGGAAGTCGGTGGAGTGAGTGCACCAAGTCCTGCATTGCAGCGTCGACTTTGGCGTGACGCGCTCGCACCGCCCGCGGCGCCCAATCCCAGGATCTCAACTCGTCGATCATCGCTCCGCGGATGCGCGTCAACGCGAACGCCTCGAAAGCGATATTTCGAGATGGGTCGAAACGTTCCACCGCCTGCATCAGGCCGACGGCCCCGACCGACATCAAGTCTGCTTGCGGCACATGGCTGGGCAGTCCGGCGGCCAAGCGGGAGCAGACATAGCGAACCAATGGCAGGTAGTGGACAACCAAGAGGTCTCGATCTGATGCCGCGCGCGATGTCGAGTAACTGCTCCATACCTCGTTGATGTCGCCCCTGATGCGGGACGGCTCATCGATGGATCCGTTGTGAATGTTTGCTGACTCGCCGTTCATGCGCGCGGATGTGCTTGCTGGTAAACCGAGCGCAGGCGTTCAACCGACACATGCGTGTACATCTGGGTTGTCGCCAAACTCGCGTGCCCCAGCATCTCTTGGACGATGCGCAAGTCGGCGCCGCCTTCCAAGATGTGAGTCGCAGCGGAGTGACGCAGCGTGTGCGGCGAGATGGCCGGCGCATCGCTGACATGGAAGATCAAACTGTCCAGCAAGTGGCGGACACTGCGTACATCAAGGCGCTTGCCCCGAACACCGACGAACAGCGCAGGGGTGCCGTCGGCGAGCATCTGCGCGCGGGCGTTGTCTATGTAATCCCGCACCGCGTCGGAAGCTGGCGCACCGAAGGGCACCACCCGCTCCTTGTTTCCTTTTCCTAGAACCCGCACTGTCCGCCGATCGAAGTCGACACCATCCACATTCAGGCCAACCAATTCGCCCACCCGGATGCCGGTGGCGTAGAGGAGTTCGACGATTGCCAAGTTCCGCAATTGCACTGGAGTGCGCTCATCTGCTGCCACGGCGGCTACGGCCATCAAATCGCTGGCCTGTTGCTGCGACAAGACTTGCGGCAGCGACCGCGACACTTTTGGCGTTCCCAATCGGGCGGCAGGATCGGTGTCAATAACTCCAGCAGCAGCCGCCCACTTCGTGAACATCCGCACTGATGTGACACGACGCGCCGTTGTGGCTCGAGATA
>JBEHCB010000011.1:0-3436 GCA_041192885.1 Actinomycetota bacterium | reverse complement strand
AGGATGTGGAAGCACTGGTTCCCGCGGATGACGATCCCGAGGCGCCTCGTGAATCCGTGCGATAGAAGCCGCTGCCCTTGAAGACCACGCCGACGCCGCTGAACAACTTACGAAGCCGTCCGCCGCATGAGGGGCAGATCGTCAGCGGTTCATCGGTGAATGATTGGACCGCCTCAGTCACTCGCTCACACTCGTTGCAGCGATATTCGTACGTTGGCATGCGCCTATTCTGACAAGTCGCGGTCACGCCCGCAGAATGGGTCGCGAATTCTCCCCAACGCGGAGTGGCGCGGCTATGGTGACTGCGCGCCCGCCCTTAAGTTTTCGTCTATGCGCGTTCAATGCGAGCAGTTGACCAAAGACTTCGGCAAATACCGAGCGGTGAATGCGCTGTCGTTCACCCTGGATGCGGGCGAAGTAACCGGTTTTCTCGGCCCGAATGGCTCTGGCAAGAGCACCACCATGCGCCTGATGCTGGGTCTGGACAGCGGTAGCGGGCGGACTCTGTATGACGGCAAACCGCTCTGGGCTTACGACCACCCGGCTCGCGTGGTCGGGGCGCACCTGGACGCGAAGTTCTTCCACCCCAACCGGACCGCTCGGGACCACTTACGAATGCTTGCTGCGGCCAGCGGAGTCAGCCGCGCTCGGGTGGATGAGGTCATCGAGGTCGTCGGCCTGCAGACGGTTGCCACTAAGCGGCCGCGGGGTTTCTCCTTGGGCATGGGGCAGCGACTCGGTCTTGCCGGTGCTCTGCTGTCTAAACCTGATGTGCTGATGCTGGACGAGCCGGCCAATGGCTTGGATCCGCAGTCGATCGCGTGGCTGCGCGATTTCGTGAAGAACTATGCCGCCACCGGCAAAGTGGTTTTCGTCTCCAGCCACTTGCTTTCTGAGATGGAGTTGCTGGCCGCGCACTTGGTGGTGATCGGTAAGGGCACGCTCATCGCGGACGAACCGCTGTCGAGGTTTGTCGAGCGCTCCACGCGCAATGACATCTTCGTGCGCACGCCGAACCCGCAAGGTCTGATTCAGGCCCTGCAATCGTCCGGGATCTCCGCAATACCCAGCGGCACTGGGTTAGCGGTGGCTGCAGGTTCAACCGACCAGGTCGGCGCAATTGCTTTTGCTCATGGCATCGAAATTCACGAGCTTCTAGCCCGCCGCGCGAGCTTGGAGGAGGCGTTCCTCGAACTGACCTCATCCACTCAGGAGTACACCATGGAATCGACGACGGAGCGTGATGCGTGATGGGTACGGCGATCCTTTATGAATACCGTCGGGCGACGACTCTGCGGACAACATGGGTGTTCTTGGCCATCTCATTCGTCATGGGCGCACTCACTACCTGGCCGCAGTTCTTGATGCTCGACAACGGCTTCACGATTAATGTTTCGCAACTCGTCGCCCGCGTCACCGGGGTCTACCAGTTGACGGTGTTCGTCATCGCGTCGTTTGCTGCGTTGAGCTGGGGCCACGAATTCCGATTCGGCTTGAACCGCTTGACGCTGTCGGCGTTTCCGCGCCGCTGGCCGGTGTTCGCTGCTAAGACGTTGGGAATCGTCGCCTTCTCCACGATGGCGTGGCTTGTGTCCGTGATCGGCGGAGTCGCCCTGCTGCAATTGATCGACAAAGCAAACCGTGTGTCATATGCGCTGGGTGAAGTGACGGTCCAATCTGGATCAATCAACGAGGTAGGCGCCAGCGTGTCCGTCGAGCAATTCACGTCTTGGCACATGCTGGGTCGCTCGCTGGTTTTCGTCATTGTTTACTCGTTGATTGTCGGCGCCGTCACCGCGTTGACCCGCAATCTGACGTTGGCCTTGATCGTCCCGAACATCATGTTGTTGTTCGCGGAAACGGTTCTTGTGATGGTCGGTTCGCTGATCAATGCCGGTGCTGCAAACGCGCTGAACCAGATCCTGCCATTCGTCAATGGTCAGCGATTCGCAGAATGGGCAACAGTCGGGCAGAACGCCAGCGAATTGGTCTCGCCGCTGCAGTCGACAATTGTGTTCTTGGGCTGGTGTGTGCTGCTGTTGGCGGTGGCCGCATCGTCTTACCAAAAGCGCGACGCCTGAGCTCTGGCTAGATGCATCAAGCTATCCAATAAGAAGCGTCAGTTTGCTTGAAGATTGGCGACCTCTAACAGCCGCGTAGGTGTGGCAATTGCGTGCATTCGCACATCATGCAGTTCTTGGGGGATGCTGCCAGCAGGCATCACCGCATCATCGCCCACCACACAGATGAGTCGCGCGCTTGCGGGAAGTTTGCTCAGCGCCCTGTCGTAATACCCGCCGCCGCGACCGAGTCGGGTGCCATCGACGCTGCACGCCATCGCCGGCACCAACACGACTGTCAGTTCTGCCAGTGAGACTGCACCCGCATTGAGCGGTTCCAGCAGTCCGTAAGCGCCCTCGATCAACTCCGCTGCATCCCAGCGCAGGAACAGCAGATCATCGCCTTCCACCTTGGGCAGGGCGACGGTGACGCCGGAAACTTTCAACTCCGCGAGCAAAGGCTCGACATCAACCTCGTGACCGTGCCGGATAAACCCGGCGACGGCTGCCCGCGGGTGGGCGGAACTGCACACGTCCACGATGTGCTGCAGCAGTTGCCCTGCAACCGCACCCGGCAGCGGCGATGCGAGCCAACGTTGGCGCAATTGGCGCCGCAGCGACGACTTCTCGTCCGCACCAGCCCTCATCTGGCAATCGTCCCACGCCCGAGCCAGCAGGAGATTGCCTGTCTAGACTTTGCCGCATGAATCGTCCTGTGCGCAAAGCCGTTGTGCCCGCCGCAGGATTGGGCACCCGGTTCTTGCCTGCGACGAAGGCAACTCCAAAAGAGATGCTGCCAGTCGTGGACAAGCCCGCCATCCAGTATGTGGTGGAAGAAGCGGTTGCTGCCGGCATCGACGATGTTCTGTTCGTGACAGGGCGTTCGAAGTACGGCCTCGAGGATCACTTCGATCGTCGGCCCGATTTGGAATCCAGCCTCGCCGCCAAAGGCGACGAAGGCCGGTTGACCATCGTGCGCGAAGTCGCCGAACTAGCCAACATCCACTACGTGCGGCAAGGCGAGCCGTTGGGCTTGGGCCATGCTGTGCTGACTGCCGCTACCCATGTGGGCATGGAGCCGTTCACAGTTCTTCTCGGTGATGACATCATCGATGAGCGCGATGCAGTGCTGCCGCGGATGCTGCAAGCCCGTTACACCCATGGTGGCTCGGTGCTCTGCCTGATGGAAGTGGATCCGGACCAGATTCACTTGTATGGATGCGCGGCTGTCGAACCTATCGGCACGGATGGGCTGGTGCGGGTGACGGACTTGATCGAGAAGCCTGAGCCTGGGACCGCGCCGAGCAACTTGGCCGTCATCGGCCGCTATGTGTTGGATCCGCAGGTGTTTTCTGTCTTGCAGGAAACTGAACCCG
>JBEHCB010000010.1:0-6958 GCA_041192885.1 Actinomycetota bacterium | reverse complement strand
CAGGCAGCCCCGGTGAGCACTGATTCACCTCGCGCCTGCCGGTGAGGGGATAACTATGAGCGTCAACGCGCCAGGCCGCGCGAAGATCGCCGAGAGGACCTTGCGCACGGATGCCTGGTGGGTCCAACCCACCATCACCGTGACGGTGTTGCTGTCATTCATCGTGTATGCCACATGGCGGGCGTTCGAAGGCAACTTCTATTTCGTCGGCCACGAGAGCACCCGCGGCGTCGTGGGATTGATCTCCCCGTTCTACTCGCCGTGCTTGGCTTCAAGTTGCGGCGACGCCAGCATGCTTGGCCAGCCATTCGGTGAGTGGTGGCGGCTTTCGCCTGCGTTGCTGATCTTGGTGTTCCCGCTGGGTTTTCGTTTCACCTGCTACTACTACCGCAAGGCGTATTTCCGTGCCTTTTGGATGAGCCCGCCTGCCTGCGCTGTCGCAGAGCCGCACACGAAGTACACCGGGGAGACCCGCTTCCCTTTGATCGTGAACAACAGCCACCGGTTCTTCTTCTACATCGGCCTTGTGTTCAACGTCTTGCTCACCATCGATGCATTCCTGGCGTTCAAGGGGATTCACGGTGGAACGCACATGTCGGTCGGCACTTTGGTGCTGCTGCTCAACGCAACGCTGCTCTGGCTTTACTCACTGTCGTGCCACTCGTGCAGGCACGCGCTGGGAGGGCGCCTGAAGCACTTCTCCAAGCACCCAGTCCGCTACCGGATGTGGACTTGGGTGAGCCGCTTGAACGCACACCACGCGAAGTTCGCTTGGGTCTCGCTTATCGGCGTGGCTTTCGCGGACTTCTATGTGCGCTGCATCAGCCGCGGCATCTTCGTCGATTTCCAGATTTTCTAGACCGCTGACCTGCGAGGACCAAACTGACCATGAGCCAGATCGAGCGTCACACATACGACGTGGTTGTCATCGGCGCCGGCGGCGCCGGGCTGCGCGCGGCCATCGAGGCCCGAGCCCAGGGCAAGCGCGTCGCGATCATCAGCAAGTCGCTGTTCGGCAAAGCCCACACCGTGATGGCCGAAGGCGGAATTGCCGCTGCTATGGGCAATGTCAACAGCAATGACAACTGGCAGGTGCACTTCCGCGACACCATGCGCGGCGGAAAGTTCCTCAACAACTACCGCATGGCAGAGCTGCACGCGAAGGAAGCGCCGCAGCGGGTGTGGGAGTTGGAGACTTATGGCGCGCTGTTCGACCGCACCAAAGACGGCAAGATCAGCCAACGCAACTTCGGTGGTCATGAGTACCCGCGATTGGCGCATGTTGGCGACCGAACCGGCCTGGAGCTGATCCGCACGCTGCAGCAGAAGATCGTCTCTCTGCAGCAGGACGACTACGCCGCATCCGGAGATTTCGAATCGCACATCAAGGTGTTTGCTGAGTTGGCGATCACCGACCTGCTGCTGGATGAGTCTTCTTCACAGCCGCGAGTCGCCGGCTGCTTCGGCTACTACCGCGAGACCGGCGATTTCGTAGTTTTCGAGGCGCCCGCGGTGGTGCTCGCAACAGGCGGCATCGGCAAGTCCTTCAAAGTCACGAGTAACTCGTGGGAGTACACCGGCGATGGCCACGCACTCGCGATCAGGGCCGGCTCAACCTTGGTGAACATGGAATTCGTTCAGTTCCACCCAACCGGCATGGTCTGGCCGCCGAGCGTCAAGGGAATTCTGGTCACGGAATCCGTCCGCGGTGATGGCGGCGTCCTGCGGAACTCCGAAGGCCGTCGCTTCATGTTCGACTACATCCCTGATGTTTTCAAGAAGCAGTACGCGACCACTGAAGAGGAAGCGGACCGCTGGTACACAGATCCGGATAACAACAAGCGTCCGCCGGAGTTATTGCCGCGTGATGAGGTGGCGAGAGCGATCAACTCTGAGGTCAAGGCTGGCCGCGGCAGCCCCCACGGCGGGGTCTTCCTCGATGTGTCGTCGCGTCTGACGCCGGAGCAGATCAAATCCAAGCTGCCGAGCATGTACCACCAGTTCAAGGAACTTGCCGGTGTTGACATCACTGCTGAGCCGATGGAAGTCGGACCGACCTGCCACTACGTGATGGGCGGCGTTGAAGTTGATGCCGACAGCCAAGGTGCGGTGGGCGTTGTTGGTTTGTTTGCCGCTGGCGAGGTTGGCGGCGGCCTTCACGGCTCCAACCGCTTGGGCGGTAACTCGCTGTCCGATCTGCTCGTCTTCGGCCGCCGGGCAGGTGCCGCCGCCGCTGAATATGTTGCAGCGCTGCCGAGTGCTCCGAAGGTCTCCGATGCGTCGGTGGATCGCGCTGCGCGCCATGCGCTGGCGCCGTTCGAGGCCGCTGGCGGCGAGAACCCGTACACCATTCACGCCGAGTTGCAGCAGACGATGAACGACCTTGTCGGCATCATCCGAAACGGCAACGAGTTGGCTGCAGCGCTCGAGCGTCTCGAGCAGTTCAAGCAGCGGGTTGCCCGCGTGAGCGTCACCGGCGGTCGCGCTTTCAATCCAGGTTGGCACCTTGCCCTTGATCTGCAAAACCTGCTGCTGGTGTCAGAATGTCTTGCCCGCTCAGCACTTATGCGCGAAGAGTCGCGCGGCGGCCACACGCGGGACGATTTCCCGGCGATGAGCCCGCAGTGGCGCCAGGTATCGCTGATCTGCCGGATGGCCGATGGACGCATCGATGTGACCAAGCAGTCGACGCCCACCATCCCTAACGAGTTGCTGTCGCTGTTTGATGTCAGCGAACTGCAGAAGTACTTCACTGAGGCCGAATTGACCGGCGTAGCAGGAGGGTCGCAGGCATGAGTTACATGGCGAAGTTCCGTATTTGGCGCGGAGACGACACTGACGGCGGCTTGGTCGACTTTGACGTCGAGGTCAATGAGGGAGAGGTCGTCCTCGACATCATCCACCGGTTGCAGGCGACAGCGGCGCCAGATTTGGCCGTCCGCTGGAACTGCAAGGCTGGCAAGTGCGGTTCATGCAGCGCCGAGGTGAATGGCAAGCCCCGACTGATGTGCATGACTCGGATGAGCACATTCGCTGAGGACGAGGTCGTCAGCGTCACTCCGCTGCGCACCTTCCCGGTGATCAAGGACTTGGTCACCGATGTTTCGTTCAACTACGAGAAGGCGCGCGAGGTTCCCGCCTTTGCGCCGCCGGTCGGCGTCGAGCCTGGTGACTACCGCATGGAGCAGGTTGATGTTCAGCGCAGCCAGGAGTTCCGAAAGTGCATCGAGTGCTTCCTGTGCCAGAACACCTGCCACGCGATCCGCGATCACGAGGAGAACAAGCAGTCGTTCGCTGGACCGCGGTTCTTCATTCGCTTGGCAGAACTCGACATGCACCCGTTGGATGCGAAGGATCGACGTCGCGAGGCTCAAGACGAGCACGGGTTGGGTTTGTGCAACATCACCAAGTGCTGCACCGAGGTGTGCCCGGAGCACATCAAGATCACGGACAACGCGATCATCCCGATGAAGGAGCGCGTCGTCGATGTGAAGTTCGACCCGATCAAGAAACTGCTGAAGCTGACCAAGCCTGGCGACTGAAGTCCTTTTCCCCGGCACTCCGGGCCCAACGCGCATGATTTAAGCGCCGGGTTGAGGCTCCTCAAACGTGGCTGCGCGAAACTCTGAATCGCCCTTGTCTGGGGAATCTACCGTGGGCTCGGCCGCGGGCGTTGTCGTCTCGGTTGCGGATTTCTGGCTGGCCGCGGTTAGGTCGAGCAACGCAGTCAGCGACGCTGCGACAGTCTCTTTGTGGGCGCTCAATGCATGTGCGACTGAGTCCAAGCGCTCAGCGACTCCCTGTTGAATGCGGCTAGCCGAGTCAATTTGCTTGCGCAACCAGGCTTCATGCTCTGCGGCAGCTGCCGCAGCCTTGGCTCGGAGTTCATCGGCCTCGTGCTTCGCTGCAGACAGAAGCCGATCGCGTTCACCCGCCACATCCGCAAGCCGCGACTGCAGTTCCGATCTCATTGATGCGGTTTCTGCCTCCGCGGCAGCCACGATCTTCTTGGCCTGCTCCTGCGCGCTCGTGATGATTGCCAGCCCTTGGCGCTGGGCTTCAGAAGCCGCTCGCTCCATTGTCGCCGTGGCGCTGGCGAGCTTCGCTTCAGACTCTTTCAAGACTTCTGCCGCACGGCGTTTGGCTTCAGCAACCGCCTGTTCGACAGCAGCTGTGGCCTCGGCCTGGCGCTTGTGCGCTGCGGCGATCATCGCAGCGGCGGTGCTAGATGCAAGGATCTCGATCTCGTCCGCCGACAGTGCCGACAAGTCCTTGCGCTTGCGAAGTTCATTCAACTCGGCGATGAGTTGTCGTGGGTCTGGACCGCTGGAAGCGGTTGCAGGCGCAGGTCTTTGCGCGTGGACGGACGCTGTCGCGGCGCCGAATCCTGGAGCGGAAGTCGGTTGCTTCGGCTTGAACAAACCCATGGAAGTCCCTCGCAATTCATCGTTCTCGAACCCGCGACATCCACAGAAGCGGCGTCTCCAGGCGAGCACAGGCTAATCGCGACCTGTTCGCTGAGAGGTTTGCGGGTGCTGCAGTCGGGTCTGCACATGGACCTGCACATGGACCTGCACATCGTGGATTGACTATCAGTGACGTAGGTCCCGGGTGCCGTCAGCGCTGCCTTTCCAGGTTCGGCGCGCGTGCAAGTCTCACTGAATTCTCAGCTCAGCCAGAAGAAGTCGGTTGATTCTTGTGCGTACAGTGAGTTTCTAACGGCGACGGCAACGGCGCAGACGACCGGCGGATTGGATGACAAGGTGGCTGAGATGCGTAGTCTGACCAGGCGAGGGTTCATGAAAATGGCATCACTGCTGTCGCTTGCCGGCGCGGGTGCCGCGGCAACAGGTGCGGCTGCACCAGCGACTGCTGCCGGCCGAGCCGTCACAGTCGGATCGGTGTCGTCCCACCCGATCGGCAAGACCAAGCTCTACACCCGTTTCCCGAACTCGAGCCTCCTGGGTGGTTATGGGCTCTTGATCACCCGCACCGGGACCAATGTTTGGCGCGCCTTCAGCAACCAATGCACGCATGAGGGCTCGCTGGTTAATTACATCACTGGAAACACAGCTATCTGCACCAATCATGGATACACCTTCGACGCAAAGACTGGCGCATGCACAAACCGTCAGAGCGCGCCGCTGCGTAAGTACGCCGTCAAAGTGGTCAAAGGAAAGATCGTCGTCACAATCTGACGCTTCGCACCATTCGGCATTGCTGCGTGCGCAGTATCGTGCCGCGCATGATCCTGGTATTCGGCGAGGCGCTGGTGGACATCATCAGCCAGCCCGGGCAACCAGCGGTCGAAGTTGCGGGTGGCGGTCCACTGACTACAGCTGTGGCGGCGAGCAGGCTTGGTGCTGCTGTGACATTGCTGTGCTCGGTGTCCACTGACGCTCGCGGCCAGTTGTTACGAGACGCGATTGCTGAGTCAGGTGTGCACCTGGTACCCGATAGGCGAAGTTCACTTCCGACTGCGACGGCACGGGCCGAGGTCGACGCCCTGGGTCACGCCACATACACATTCGATCTGTTTGAGACCGCCCTGACGGACATCGACGCCGCTGACGTCACAGCAGCTCTGGCGCTGCGACCTGCTGCTGTGCATGTTGGAACACTGGCACTTGCGCTGCCCGAGCTTGCGCGCGCGGCGCGTGGCTTGCTGAAGGCGGTTCCCGCTGATTCGTTGGTGATGGTTGACCCAAACTGTCGACCAGCATTCCTAGATGACAGCGCCGACTTTCTACCGACCTGGCATCTGGCTCTTGAACGTGCGGATGTCGTCAAAGTTTCTGATGACGATCTGCATTACCTGCATGGCGACAATTTGAGTGAGGGGATTGCGGCTCTCCAGGAAACCAGCGACGCCATCATCTTGTTGACGCGTGGCGCGGACGGGGTTGATGTGATCGACGGTGACCTGCGCTGGCATGTGACTGCTCCCCGAGTGCTGGTGGCAGACACGGTCGGTGCAGGCGACACCTTCAGCGGCGTATTCCTAGCCCGGTGCATCGAATCCGGGTGGCGCCGTGGCGGCGAGCCAGACATGCTTCTCGACGCTGTTGCTCAAGCGGCGGCTGCTGCGGCATTGGCGTGCACACGCGTTGGTGCCGTGCCGCCAACGCGCATCGAACTGAGCGAATTCATCGCCGCATCGTCACAGCAGTGAGACGAATAACGCGAGCGCACACGCGGCCAAGACGGCGAATGTGATTGCGAGCATCGCATTGCTCAGGCGACCGTTAGTGAACTCACCCATGAGTGCAGGGTCTTTCCCGATCGAGCGCATGATCAGGACCAAGGGAACTGCAACGACGCCATTAACCACAGCTGCGAAGATCAAACTGCGAATGGGGTCGATGCCGGCGATGGTGAGCGCTAAGCCGATGCACATGGCCGCCGTGATGACCGCGTAGAACCCACGTGCATCACGCGCTTTCTTGTCCAGCCCCTCTCGCCACCCGAACAACTCGCTGACTGCGTACGACGCGGAGCCGGCCAGCACGGGAACGCCCAGCAGCCCCAACCCGACGATGCCGATCGCGAAGATGATTTTGGCTACGGTGCCTGAGTTCGGAAACGACTGCGCCAGCGGTTCAAGGGCTGCTGCTGCGTCAGCCGCAGTGACGATCGTCGTAACTGAGTTGCTATGCAACACCGTTGCAGTAGTTACCATCATGAACCAGCTTCCGACCTGTGACGCCAGCATGCCGATCGAGACGTCGACGCGAATGCTTAGAAGACTGCGGCGGGCGCGGCCGCGGCGATCGGAGTCGCGGCCCTCCTCAACCTCCTCGGATGTTTGCCAGAAGAACATGTATGGGCTGATCGTGGTGCCGAGGATGCCGACAATCACATACCAATAGGCGCTGTTCCATTGAATGGCTGGGATGAATGTGCGGGTGGTTATCTCCCGCCAAGGCTCGGTCACGATGAGCGCAGTCGCGACGTACGC
>JBEHCB010000009.1:0-2650 GCA_041192885.1 Actinomycetota bacterium | reverse complement strand
GTGTCATGTGCCGCGGCTTTGGCAGTTATCTCGACCATCCAAGAGCACGGGCTGCTGGAGAACTCGCAAAGGCTGGGTGAGCACTTCACCCATCGGCTCGCGGACCTCAAGCACCCGCTGTTGGCCGGCACTCGCGGCACTGGGCTGTGGCAGGCGATCGTCTTGGCTGGCGAGCACGCGGGGGAATTCGAAAAACAGGCACGAGCACAGGGTTTTCTGGTGAACGCCGTCAAACCCAATGCAGTGCGAATCGCTCCGCCGCTGATCATCACGCAACAGCAAGTGGATTCGTTCATCGATGCGATTCCGGCAATCCTTGACTCGATAGGGGAGTGACAGTGGTCGTTCAAACTAAGGCAGCGCGCCAATACGCCATCCGCCAGATCATCAACACCGCCGCAGTGGGAACCCAGGAAGAGTTGAAGTCTCTACTGGTCCAACGCGGATTCACAGTGACTCAAGCGACACTGTCGCGCGACTTGGACGAGATGCGTGCCGTGAAGCAGCCAGTCGCCGGCGGAGCGGTCGTTTACAGCGTCCCAGACGAGGAAGCGGTCTTCGTCGGTGGCGAGAAAGTCACAGACACCTTGTGGGCACGGGTTGCCGCGGACGCGGTGTTGGCGATCGAATCGTCAGCGAACATCGTGATCGTCCGCACGAAACCCGGTGCGGCGCAGTACCTCGGCAGCGCCATCGACAGGTGCGGCCTGTCGGAGGTGCTCGGCAGCGTTGCCGGCGACGACACCATCATGGTGGTCAGCCGCAACCCCGTCGGCGGTCAATCGTTGGCTGAAGCGTTGACTGATTTGATGCAGCGCGACTGAGGCTCGCACTCAGTCGCGGATTGCGCCAAGCCGTTCAGCGGGGGATCAGGCCAGCGTCGGTTGTGGCGGTAACTGGAATCGGGTCACAAAGTTCACCAATGAACTGGCCATTCTCGTAATTACGGAATCCGATCAGGAACCAGGTGCCTTGGTGCTGCACCAATCGCGCCGCGTAAAGCGAATCGTGCGGAAATCGTGACGCGCCGCGAATATCGAAAGGGCCCTCGATCGATTTCCCGACGGCGCTGAAAACCCCGCCTGCACCGAATGAAGCCTTCAAATCGTCCGCGACCTCATTGAATCCGACACACCAAAGCAATACGGGTACGCCATCAACGATCTCCGATTGCAGAACTTCCATCTGTGCGAAGCCGCAGTCGTTGGCTGATGCCGGCGGCATCACTTGCCAGGTGTCGAGGTCTTTGCTGATTGCGAGGCCGATCGCTCCGCGGCCTTGAGTGTCACCCGAATCGTGTCGTGCGGTCACATACATCTTCCAATTGCCGTCGCTGCTCTTAAACATCCACGGGTCACGCCATGTCACATCGGTCCACACCCCATCTTCGAGCACTTCGTACCAGGTGTCATCAGCTTGCAGGACCCACGCATCATCCTTTTGCCACTCGATGAGGTCATCGCTGCTGGCGCGCACGATTCGCTGGATGTGCCCGCCATCGGCGCGGGTTCGCCCCGTGTAATACATGTGCCAGCGGCCGGAGTCATCCCTGATGACGCTGCCGGTCCAGGTGGTCCAGTCGTCAAATGCAGGTGCTTCAGACGGGGCCAGCGCGTCAGGCAGGGTTTCCCAAGTGACCAGGTCGCGTGATCGCGAGTGGCCGATGTAAGTGTGGTGGTGGCGGCGTTCTGGGTCATACAAGCCGCGCGATGCGCGCAGGTAGAAGGCATGGTGGTACTCGCCGTCGAATGCGAACCAACAGTCCCAAACCCAACTTTCGGGCAGTCTCAGCGCCACAGGCGACTCATGCTCCCAGTCGTGCCTTGACAGCGGCGGCAACTTCATCGCCGGGCGCGCGGCCGGCAACTGTGGCTTGCACCGCCTTCATCACGATTCCCATCGCCGCCATGCCGGACTTTCCGTCCGCGGCAGCAGCGGACACGGCATCATCGACAATCGCGTGCAGCTCATCGGTGGTGATCGGGGCCGGCAAGTACTCAGCCAAAATCTCGCCCTCGGCCTGCTCACGATCAGCCAGGTCGTCGCGGCCGGCATCGCGATAGGCGGTTACTGACTCGCGCCGCTTCTTGGCCTCCTTGCCAAGCACCGACATCACATCTGCATCGGACAACTCGCGCGCTTCCTTGCCTGCGACCTCCTCGTTGGCGATTGCGGTGAGGGCCATCCGCAGGGTGCTCGCGCGAAGTGCGTCGCGGTTCTTCATCGCCGCGGTGAGGTCTTCGCGTAGTTGCGCTTTCAGTGATTCAGCCATGGCGTAAGCGTGGCATAAAACAACTGTGGGCTCCGGGCGCAGCGCCCGGAGCCCACAGTCGAATCAGGTAAAAGCTCAGCGCTTGAGTGGTCGTCCCTGTGCGTCAGGCACCTTGCCCATCGTGATCATGATCGCGTCAATCAGCGCCCAGACGCCGCAACCACCGGCAGTCAGCAGCTTGGCCACGCCGATGCCCGTGTAGCCCATGTAGAAACGGTCGACGCCGAGGGTTCCCAACAGCCACGACAAAATCACTGCGACGATGAACTCTTTGTCGGATTCTCCGCCATTGGCGGCAGATGGTTGGCCACCGTAAGGCGGTGGCGGCGGTGGCGCATCGAAATTAGACATTGTGGTCTCCCTCCACAATCAGTTACA
>JBEHCB010000008.1:0-5909 GCA_041192885.1 Actinomycetota bacterium | reverse complement strand
CCGGATCACTCACTTGCCAACCGGCATCGTCGTCACCTGCCAGAACGAGAAATCGCAGCTGCAGAACCGTGAATCCGCGATGCGAATCCTGCGGGCCCGTTTGTTGGCCATCGCCGAGGAAGAAGCAGCTGCTGCGACGGCGCAGTCGCGGCGTTCGCAGGTGCGCACGGTTGATCGTTCGGAGCGCATCAGGACCTACAACTTCCCTGAGAACCGGATCAGCGATCACCGAGTCGGATTCAAAGCTCATAACCTCGATTCGTTTCTGGATGGCGACATGGATGCGTGCATTCAGGCGTGCCTCGATGCCGATACGCAATCGCGCCTGGCATCAGCTGCAGATGGTTCATAAGGGTGCGCATATGGACCAGCTCGAACCGACTGCGCGCGCGCTGATAGCCGATGCGACAAATCGCCTGACCCGAGCAGGGGTGCCGTCACCAATTGTCGACGCCGAGTTGTTGCTTGCACATGTCCTGGGCTGCTCGCGAGCGGGTGTCGTGCTGTCGCGGCCGGTTGCTGAAGATCAGCGGCGTCGATTCAACGATTTGGTCGAGATGCGCAGCCGTCGTCATCCGCTGCAGCACCTCACCGGCGTGGCTGCATTCCGATATCTGGAATTGGAAGTCGGGCCGGGAGTTTTCGTGCCGCGGCCGGAGACTGAGATATTGGCGGAGGTCGTCATCCGCGATCTGCGCGGGCGCAGGCAAGCCGGCGCGGACCTCCTGGCTGTTGTCGATCTGTGCGCCGGATCAGGTGCGCTGTCGCTCAGTATCGCCACAGAAGTGTCGAATGTGCGGATGACGGCAGTCGAGTTGAGCGACGATGCACTCAGCTGGTTGCGTCGCAATGTCGAGCGCCACCGAGGCCACTTGAGCGTCGCAGGAAGTCAAGTGGCGGTGATCGCCGGTGATCTCGCCGCCGCCGAGTTGCCGACTGCGGTCGATGTCGTTGTTTCCAATCCGCCTTACATCCCTGATGACGCCACCCCGGTCGATATCGAAGTTGCTCATCACGACCCCGGCCTTGCGCTTTACGGAGGTCCAGACGGGATGGATGTGATGCGCGCGGTGATTCAGCGAGCCGCTGTCGCGTTGAAGCCAGGCGGGTTGTTGGCGGTCGAGCATGCAGATGTCCAAGGCGACGGTTCGGCGATTGGCCCGGCCGCGATCATGCGCGAGCACGGCGGCTGGCGCGCAATCGCGACTGTCCGCGACTTGGCCGGCCGCCCACGAGTGACACACGCGTATCGCGAGCAGGCGCAGTCATGACTCGGGCAGTTTCGTACGACTTAGCCGATGGTGCGCAAAGTGGCACCGCGCATGATGTGTGCGTCTCGGCGTTGCAGCGCGGGGAATGCATCGTCTTGAATGTCGATGGCATTTGGTGCGTTGTGGCTGATGCATTTTCCACGGCCGGCACCCAGTCGCTGTTGAATGCCCGCCGTCGCGGCCGCGGGGCGCCCCTGCCGGTGTTAATCAAAGATGCCACGCTCGCACATGCCCTTTGGGCACAGGTGAATGCTGATGCGGCGGCGCTGATGCGCCAGTTTTGGCCCGGGGCGCTCACCTTGATCGGACAGCCGGGTTCGTCTCTTGCCTGGGATCTGGCAGCGGCCGGCAAAGTTGATTCGCTGAGCTTGCGGATGCCAGTGGACGCATTTGTCAGGGGAGTTGTCGCATCCGTCGGCCCGTGTGCGTATATCGCGTGCCCGCCCGACCAGGATTTCGACGGATTGCGCAGTGCCATCGGCGATGATGCCTCAGTATTCGTCATGCCCGCCACGCTGATGCCGTCAGTCGTGACCACGGTGGTGGATGTGCGCTCGTTCGCGCCGGTACTCGTCCGCTCGGGTGCGATCTCGGCGGAAGCCATCGCACAAACCTGCCCCGCATTGGTCAGATCGCCTGAGTAGTTGCGCCTAGACTCGCGTCAGTCGATTGCTGAAGGGTGCGCACATGACTGAGACTTTCTGGGGCCCGGATTTTGACGCGCTGCGCGCCAGTGATGAGCGGATGGCCGATCTGCTGCTGGCCGAATTGGATCGCCAGCGCAGTCACATCCAGCTGATCGCGAGCGAGAACTTCACATCGCCGTCGGTGCTCGCGGCGCTGGGTTCCACCTTGTCCAACAAGTACGCCGAGGGTTACCCGGGCCGGCGTTATTACGGCGGTTGCGGCGTCGTAGACGAGGTCGAGTCACTCGCGATCGATCGAGCGAAGGAGTTGTTCGGCGCCGATCATGCAAATGTGCAGCCGCACTCTGGTGCCAATGCGAACCTCGCCGTTTACGGCGCGTTTTTGAAGCCCGGCGACACTCTGCTGGCCATGAGCCTGCCGCACGGCGGTCACTTAACCCACGGCGCGAAGGTGTCGTTCTCGGGCAAGTGGTTCAACGCTGTTCACTACGGCGTCAGCCCGACGACTGAAGACATCGATTACGACCAGGTGCGTGACCTTGCCCGTGAGCACCGGCCGAAGATGATCGTGGCCGGCGGTTCCGCGATTCCGCGGCTCATCGACTTCGCGGCATTCCGCCAGATCGCCGACGAGGTCGGTGCGGTTTTCTTGGTTGATGCGGCCCACTTTATCGGTCTGGTTGCGGGAAAGGCGATTCCCAGCCCAGTTCCTTATGCCGATGTCGTCACATTCACCACGCACAAAGTGCTCCGAGGTCCCCGCGGCGGAATGATCGTGTGTAAAGCCGAACACGCGACCGCGATTGACAAGGGTGTGTTTCCGCTGATGCAGGGTGGCCCGCTGATGCACGCCGTGGCGGCGAAAGCGGTCGCCCTTGCCGAATGCCTCACCCCCGGATATCAGCAGTACGCGAGGTCGGTCGTCGACAACTCAAAAGCACTCACTGCTCGTTTGGAAACCCACGGCATGCGCGCCATTACCGGCGGTACCGACACCCACTTGGCCCTGCTGGACTTGACCGGAATCGGCGTCACAGGTGCGCAGGCTGAAGCTCGCTGCGACGCCGCTGGCATCGTGTTGAACAAGAATGCGATCCCTTTCGATGCCCAAACGGCCAACATCGCCAGTGGAATCCGCGTCGGCAGTCCGTCGGTCACGACGCAAGGAATGGGCGTGGGCGAGATGACCATCATCGCGGACTTGGTCGCGCGGGCTGTTGTCGACGAATCAGGGGTCGATGCAACGTCAATTCGGGCCGAGGTCGACTCACTCGTGTCGCGGTTCCCGGCCTATCCGAGGCGATGAGCGGTCTCGCTTGTGCGTGATTACCTTCTTTGCCTGGCCATCGCTGCCACCGTCACCTATGTAGCGGTGCCGCCGGTACGGGCGTTGGCGCTCAGATGGAATGTTGTCGCAGTCGTCCGGGCTAGGGATGTGCACACGACTCCGGTGCCGCGTCTTGGGGGACTGGCGATGCTTGCCGGGATGTGTGCTGCCTTCGCTGTGGCGAGCCAGTTGACCCTCACCTCACGAGTTTTCCAGTCAAGTTCTGTGGGCCGTGGTCTACTTGTGGGTGCCGTATTGGTTGCGATTCTTGGCGCAATTGACGACAGGTTCTCCCTCGATGCGGTAACCAAGATCGTCGGTCAGGTGCTTGTGGCAGCAGTAGTCGCCGGCAGCGGAGTGCAATTGCTCTGGATTCCTGCCGGTGGCATCGTCATTCTGGACCCAATCGCCAGCATCGGGTTGACGGTTTTGGTCATCGTGCTGATGATGAACGCCGTCAATTTCATTGATGGTTTGGATGGCCTGGCGGCAGGGATATGTTTAATCGCCGGGCTGGCCTTCCTTGCATACTCGTACTTGCTCAGCGTTCAATTCGACTTCAGCCGAGCAACTTTGCCTGCGCTCGTGTCTTCGGTCTTGGCCGGTGTCGCGCTCGGCTTCCTCATGCACAACTGGCATCCGGCTCGGATTTTCATGGGAGATACGGGCAGCATGCTTCTGGGATTGGCACTGGCAACCTCGGCTGTGACTCTCACAGGCTACGTGGAGCCAACGGTCTTGCAGGGAACTCGATCGGCGCTGCCGGCGTTGCTGCCGTTGTTGCTGCCCGTCGCCGTCATGGCCATTCCGATGTTGGATTTGAGTTTGGCTGTGATTCGCCGCGCCCGTGTTGGTGGTGACCCATTCGCGCCAGACAAGAAGCACCTTCACCATCGATTACTCGAATTGGGGCATTCGCACCGCCGAGCCGTGGCGCTGATGTATGGGTGGGCGGCATTGGTCTCATTCACGACTGTGACGCTGGTATTTCTTTCCGCATGGATTGTGGCCCTGGCTGCGTTGATTGGTTTGGTGGTTCTGGGTGGCCTAGTGTTCAGATGGAATTCCGACCCTGGCCCTGCCGGCGGTCTGGATGAAAAGAACATCGACAAGTGGAGTGCGTCATGAGCAGTGAGTTGCCGCCAGCGGGAACGCCCATTCGATTGCGCGTGTGCGCAATACCAACGACGGCAGTCGGCGCCGCCGCATGCGTTGTCGCAGGCGCCACTTCGGGTGTGACATCCGTTTGGTCCTGCATGGGAGGTGTTCTTGTTGTTGTGGCCTTCTTTGCCGTCACCCATGTGGTTCTGCAGCGAGTACTCGCTCGAGCGCCACAACTCGCGATGGGTGCGGCGCTATTGCTTTATGTGACGAAAGTCGCCGTGATGCTCGTTCTTGTCGCTGTACTTCGAAACGTTTCGGGCCTTGATGGGAAGGCTTTCGGGTTCACCGTCGTCGGTTGTACGTTGACGTGGACATTTGCCGAGGTGGTTGCGAACCTGCGCCATCGGACGACGTATGTTGATGCAACCGATTCGCCGACCTTCAGTGACGAGAAGTGACAGCGCGGCCGAGCGCGGCCAGCGAAGGGCAGTAGCACAATTCAGAGAGGCCGGGCTCGAATTCGCTGAGAAGTCGCAGTGACCATAGCGCTGCTTTCAGCGCATGCAGACCTTCAGGGGATGCCGTGAGCCCGCTGATGTCCGGCATCTCTCTAGCGAATGTCGAATTCATCTCATGAAGCATCGGCTTCCACGCTTCACGTGCGTCTACGTGTGTTCGGGCAATTCGCGAGAACTCGAGGAAGCACCGACGCGTCTGGCGATTCCAGGGCGACAAGACTCCTCTGACGTAGTTGTTGGCGCGCAACTGCGCAGGCACATCCGGCAGAGTTTCGCGCTGAAACGCCCCCTGCTGCCGGATGCGTGTCATTTGCGAGCGACGCACGCATTCGGAGATGAGGTCAATCTTGGTGGAATATCGGCCGAACAAGCTGCCGCTGCTTATGCCGGCTCTGCGGCAGATCGCGGCGATCGTCGACCGGTCAAACCCGCGTTCGCTGACAACTTCGCGGGCGGCTTCTAGAAGCGCCTTCTCATACGGATCTTCGCAGCTGATTTCAACTTTGATCTCTGAGCTTCGACCGCCATCGCAACCCATGGGGCAGGCCGGGGCTGTCGATAAGAAATCCCGCAAGGTTTGCAGGTTGTGGGCATTGTGAGGCAGGTTCGAATCGATGTTTCTGAAGTGGAACAGACCCATGGCAGTCGCGAACCAAAACAAAACTTCCGTGCTGCCATCGGCGGCCTTGAGCAGGCTGGAGATGCTGCCGACAATGTGTGGGGTGACTTCCTCGCGCAAGTCGGCATCGAAGAGGGCCTCTGTTGCAAGTTCCATGGTTGCCACTTGGGCCTGCCGCGTGATCCCATCTGGTTCTAACAGCCTCGTGAACGCGGCTTGCTCTCGGTCTTGCGCTGCAGTGCTGATAGCAAGGCCGACGGCCTCGTCAAGAATTGGTGCGCCGTGCTGCCGCCAGAGGTCGATTGCCAGATCAGTCTTGTCTTCGTAGCGGCTGTAGACAGCACCTAAGGTCAAGCCCGCAGCTTTTGCCACCTGAGTCAAGGACGTTCCTGACCATCCAGCATCGACGATAGTTGCCATGGC
>JBEHCB010000007.1:0-4270 GCA_041192885.1 Actinomycetota bacterium | reverse complement strand
GCGATGGTGGGCGAGTGGTACGACGCCGTTGAAGCGACGGCGTTCACATGGTCAGGTTTCGCAGCAGTCCACGAAGCAATCGTCACTGCAGGTCGACCGGCGCAGATGCTGGCGCAAGAACTGGATGAGCGCGATTGGATGCAGGCGGTTCTGGAAGCGTGCCCCGACGACACCGTCCGCGGTTACGCGCGCCAACTCGTGTCGCGACCGCTGCCGGTGATCGAGATCGACTCCGATTACGCCATCAGCATGGTCGCGCGCTTGTTGGAGCTGGACACACTGCGCCAGACCGAGCAACTGCGCAGTCGGCTGATGCGCATCCAGAACTCAGATGAGGCCGATGCATTCGAGCAATCCCAAGAGGTGCTGCGCGAATTGGATAGGTTGGAGGCATACCGGCGTCAGTTGCGTGAGACGGTGCAGGGCAGTTGATGTTCGCGCGATTGCGGAAGGGCGCCGTGCCCGAAGATGTGGGGCTTATCCAATTGGTGAAACGCGAGCGGGTGCTCGCCTGGTGCCCGATTGATCCTGCAGCTGGACATTTGGTGGCGACGACAGCGCGACTCATTGTGCTGCGCAACGAGGGCCAGCAGCAGGAATGGCCGTGGGATCGCATCATCCATGGGCAGTGGGACACCCTGCCGTCGGGCAGAGGGCACTTGCGGGTGACGGTCCCTGATGGCGGCAGGACAACTATGTCATTCCCGCTGAACGAGCCGGGTTCGATACCAGCAGTCGTCCGCGACCGCGTCTCAGCCACGATGGCAGGAGATTTCGAGCGCGTTATCGCCGACGGAATTCGGGTGCGGTTCATCGGCCGCCGGCCCATCGGCCAGCGAGAGGTGCGCTGGACTGTGATGTTTCCAGCTGGAGTGGACCCGACTGATCCGGATTTGCGCGCCGCCGCGGATGCTCAATTGAACGAGTTGAAGGCGACGCTGGGGTCTTAACCGAGGCGTCGGCAGCGTGCCGGTGGCGTTCCGACTGCCTGCGCCGCCTCGCGCAGGCGTTGGTAAGGTACGGCGGCAATTCCCCTATAGCTCAATTGGCAGAGCAGCCGACTGTTAATCGGCAGGTTTCTGGTTCGAGTCCAGATGGGGGAGCCATCCCGATTCGCACTTGCATGGCACCCGCTTATTTGCACGGCGTTCACGCTTGGCCCGTGGCATCCCTGCGACCTGAAGGCCCAGTGATTCCCTATCGGGAAGTTCGGGGTCTGCTGTTCTTGTGTCTCAAAGTCCTAGACTCGCATCAGACGGCGAAAACCCCAGCGTCGCGTGATTCACGTTGGTAGTGGCGCCGATGTTGCGCGGGGAGGTGCGGCATGGCTGACGTTCCCTTGATGATCCGCGAGTTAACTCCGTTCGAGCACCTGGTGTTGGGGATGGTGTGTGAAGGCAAGAGCAACGCCGCCATCGCACGTGAGACCGCTCACTCCGAGAAGGTGGTCGAGAACACCGTCAGCCGCGCCGCTCGAGCGTTCAACTTGCACGCCACCGGTGACATCAACATCCGCGTGCTGCTGGCGCTGGCGTACCGGACCCATTTTGGTGACCGGGCGTTCGAGAATTTCGGCGTGGAGTGCCAGCACATCGTGTCCGGCCCCAACGGTGAGCGCATGTGCAGTCGCCACGTCTGATCTGACCAACACCCGGCGGGAGAGTCCCGTCACATGTGACGGTGGCGTTGTGCGGGCCGAGATTGAGGCTGCCTCCGCTCGTGGACAGCTGCGGGCGATAAAGTCGCATCGTCCAGGGCGGTAGCTCAGTTGGTAGAGCAACGGACTCATAATCCGTCAGGTCGTGGGTTCGAGCCCCACCCGCCCTACAGAATGTCGGGGTTCACGCGTGATTTCGGTACACATGCACGATCGCATTCGCGTGCCCATGGCCTAAGCCCAATGTCTTGAGGAAAGCCACCTGTTCCATGTGCTTGAGATTGCGCACGGAATCCAGTTCCTTCATCCAATGAGCAATTGGCTTTCCGTACTTCTTCTCGATTGAAGGAAAGTACGAAGCCGGGCCAGTCAACTTGGTTTCCATCGGCGACCTCCAGCGTTGCAATTCGGCGCCTAGAGTAAACGACCTGCGACGTCATCCGTTAGTTGCCGCGGGGCATCCAACAATTAGCTTTGGCGTTTGCGGCAATGGGGTCTGGGCGATGGTGCCGAGACTTCAACCTGGATGAGTTTCGCGGCGGCTTGTGCCTCGCAGCAACCGCGAATGTGGCACATCCGCGGCTAAACTTCGGCAGCATGAGCCAGACCTCGCCTGCTGCCCAACGCCGGCTTCTGATTGCAGACCTTGCTCCGTCGGGCCTTGCCTGGGACGTTGCCACCGCTGCCCTGGGCGCTCTGCTCGTGGGTGCGCTGGCGCAAGTGAGCTACTACCTGCCGGGGATGCCGGTGCCATTCACTGGCCAGACGTTGGGTGTGTTGCTTGTTGCAGCGGCGGTGGGAGCACAGCGCGGCGCCGCAGCGATGGCGTTGTACGCCGGCGCGGGAATCGCCGGAGTTCCCTGGTTTGCCGGCGGCGCTGCCGGCTTTCCAAAGTTCACCTTCGGCTACCTGATCGGGTTCGCGGTTGCTGCTGCATTGGTCGGCACGCTGGCCCGACGAGGTTGGATTCGCACGCCCTGGGCAACCTTCGCTGCGATGCTGCTGGGCACGATCGCCATCTACGCCTGCGGGGTGCCGTGGCTAGCCATGGCATTGGGCGGGAACTGGGCAACTGCGATTGCATCGGGATTGACCCCTTTCCTTGCATCTGATGCGCTGAAGGCAGCTCTGGCGGCACTGATGCTGCCTGCGGCAACTGCACTCTTGCGCCGTCGTTGATGAAGTAGAGACCTTCTGCCTTTCGCTCGACCCACGTCAGTTAGTTCTGGTGGTGCTGTGCACTGCATCTCGACGGTGTCCCATGACCACACCTAGCTAGTTTCTGCACTCCGCGGGACGTCATCGCTTGATTGTTTCTAGCGTCCTGCGAACCTCGCAGGCGGGCATCCTCTTGAACCGCTCTTGATGAGGGGGTTCGGGGGAATCTCTCGTGCAGGTGAGCAGCTCATCGCTGCGCCGGCCGCAGCGTGTGCGTACGCGCTTCGCCGCAGTGCTGCTTGGGTTGGCGGGACTGGCGTCGCTGACTCCTGCCGCCTTTGGTGATAGCGCCGACAAAGCTGCGTCTGCCGCCGCATTGACCATGTCGGCTCGAGCGTCGACTCTGTGCGCACTGCGGCCGTCGGTGAGTGCCCCCAAGGCGGATGATTTTCAGCGAGCATCGGCCATCTTGCAGGGACGTCTGCAGTTGCCCGGCACTCCTGCGTTGGCTATCGGCGCATTCCCCACCTGGCGGGAAGGTCAGCACATCGCATCGTTTCAGTCGGCGCTTCATGGTTTGGCCTGGGTCGATGTGCTCCGTCGAACCTGGATCGAAACCGGCGATCACCGTTTCCTCGCTCGCTACGAGCGGGTATTGCGCTCATGGGCAAACGTCGCAAAAGACGGCCGTGGCTCTGTGACGAAGTGGGTGTGGTTTGACATGGCACAGGGGCAGCGCGCAGCCGAGTTCACCTGTGCCATCGCCGCGTTGGGTCCGCGCCCGTGGTTGTTGCAAGCAGCTCGTCAAGGCTTGGAGATTTTGAAGGACAGGAAAGCCTCTCGCTATGACGGTGAAGGCAATCACTCGTTGTGGCAGGACACGGGGTTGTGGAGTTTGTCCAAGCTTTTCGATGATCAACCGGGGCAGCGGCTTGCCGTCAGCCGGCTCCAGGCGCTGTTGGCGGGGGCGGTCAGCGCAGATGGCGAAAGCGTGGAGGGCTCCAGCGTCTATCAGGAATTGAATTGGCTCTGGTGGCGTGAGGCTGTGCAGCTGATCCGCCCGGCTCAACTCGCGGGTGGTTCTCGGGTGGAGTTGATGGCGCAGGTCTACTCGGATTTGATCTCCCCATCAGCTCACCTGATGGCCTTTGGAGACGCTCAAACCGAACGGCCGGCGCTGCGAGATTTGGTAATTCCGTCGCCGCGCTCACTGTCGGTCATGCCCGAGCTCGGCGTGGCGCAAGCACGTGATTCAAACAATTCGTCCATGGTGTTATTGAGAATCGGAGCTGCGGGAACTCGGCAGTTGCACGGTCATCGAGATGCGGGAAGTGTTCAGTTCCACGCGTGCGGTCGCACATTGCTGGGCGACGGCGGCATGTTTGCGTACGCGCCATCCACACCCATTGGGCAACGTGCTCGCAGGTTCGTCAAATCAGCTGCTGCTCACAGCGT
>JBEHCB010000006.1:0-3163 GCA_041192885.1 Actinomycetota bacterium | reverse complement strand
TGAGCCCCCAACAGCCCGTCACTTGTGAAAGGATTCCTGCCCGTGCTTCCCTTTATCCTCAAGCGCCTTGGCTACATGATGTTGATTCTGGTTCTCGCCAGTTTTGCCGTGTACATCATCTTCAGTCTTCTTCCGTTCGACCCGGCAGCGCTCACCTGCGGCAAGAGCTGTTCGCCGGAGATCATCGAAGCCAACCGACGCCGCCTCGGCTACGACCAACCGCTGCTGGTTCAGTACTGGCACTTCATCCAGGGTTTGTGGGCTGGCCGCAATTACGGTCAGGGTGCGGCGGAGTTCACCTGTCCTGCGCCCAGCATGGGCTACTCATTCCGCACCAAGCAGTGTGTGACCGAGAAGATTGTCGGCGCATTCCCCACCACCTTCGGTCTGGCAGTCGGCGCCCTGTCTATTTACCTGACTCTTGGCATCGCCCTCGGCGTCATGGCAGCCCGCAAGAAGGGCCGCTGGCAAGACCGCAGCGCTACGGTGTTTGTGCTGCTGGCGACATCGCTTCCTTCGTTCTTTGTTGGCTTGATGCTGCTGTTCACGTTCTCCGTGAAGCTCGGCTGGTTCCCCAACTCCCTCACAGACCTCGCCTTCCCCATTTTCTACGAAGATCCGGTGGGCTGGATGCAACGCATGTTCCTGCCCTGGATGACCTTGGCCCTCGTAAGCGCGGCTATCTACACTCGGTACTCGCGCGCCCAGGTTCTGGAAATCGGCAGCGAGGACTTTGTCCGGACCGCACGAGCCAAAGGTCTGCCTGAGCGGGTCGTCATGCGCAAGCACATCTTGCGCGCCGCATTGGCCCCACTGGTGACCTTGGCCGCGCTGGACTTCGCCGGGTTGCTTGGTGGCGCGGTGTTCACCGAGTCAATCTTCGGTCTGCCTGGTATAGGTCGCATGGCAATTAACTCTGTCAACAACATTGACCTGCCGATCATCACAGCGTTGACCCTCATCGCGGCAGCCATCGTCATTGTGGCGAACATGGTTGTTGACATCCTCTATGCAGTCCTCGACCCGAGAGTGCGGTCCGTATGAGCTCCCCATCCACAAGTTCGTACCTGCAAGTCACCGACCTGCATGTTGCATTTCCAACAGCCGATGGGTTGGTTCAGGCCGTCAACGGCGTGACATTCCATGTCGACAAGGGACAGACCTTGGCGATCGTGGGTGAATCTGGGTGTGGCAAGTCGGTCACAAGTTTGGCCATCATGGGGCTGCACAACCGCAAGGTCGCCCAAATCAGCGGCTCTGTCGTCGTGAATGACGCTGACAAGGGTCCCGTCGACATCGTCTCCGCATCCGAAGACACCGTCCGTGCTCTGCGTGGACGAGCCATCTCCATGATCTTCCAGGACCCCATGTCCTCGCTTCACCCGTACTACAGCGTTGGCGACCAGGTAGCCGAGGCTTATCTGCTGCATCACGATGTGTCCAAGGAAGAAGCCTTCGCCCAGGCTGTAAAGGCATTGGAACGCGTCGGCATCCCCGAAGCTGAGCGCCGAGCAACCAACTTTCCGCACGAATTCTCCGGAGGCATGCGCCAGCGCGCAATGATCGCCATGGCTCTGGTGAACGACCCGGTGATGGTTATCGCTGACGAGCCGACCACAGCGCTCGACGTGACGGTACAAGCACAGATCATCAACTTGCTGCGCGATCTGCAGGCTGAATTTGGTATGGCGATCATCATCATCACCCACGATCTCGGCGTCGTCGCAGACATCGCAGACGATGTGGCGGTGATGTACGGCGGCCGCATCGTCGAGCAAGCGTCAGTTCGCGATGTGTTCTATCGCCCGCAGATGCCGTACACCATGGGGTTGCTGTCCAGCGTTCCGCGCTTGGATGGCGGCCGTGATGAACGCCTGCGCACCATCCCCGGCCAACCGCCGAGCATGATCAACTTGCCACAAGGGTGCGCTTTCCGGGTGCGCTGCCCGTATGTGGAGATGGTCGGCGGCGACAAGTGCGCCACGAGTCTGCCTGACTTGACACCCGGGGGCGAAAACCACCTCGTCCGCTGCCACCTAGACGCCGACACCCGCAAGCGCGTCTCGGCTGAGGCCCTCAACCGTCAAGGAGCAATGTGATGACCGAGCCCCTGCTGAAAGTCGAGGGTTTGCAGAAGCACTTCCCCATCACCAAAGGCAAACTGATTCGACGCCAGGTGGGGGCTGTGCAAGCTGTCGACGGCATCGACTTTGAAGTGTTTGCCGGCGAGACTGTCGGCCTGGTCGGCGAATCTGGCTGCGGCAAGTCAACCGCAGGTAGGACGCTGCTGAAGTTGCACGAACCGACAGGCGGAAGAATCACGTTTGAGGGTCAAGACATCACAGGTCTGTCCCGATCTGCAATGGTGCCATTACGCGCCAAAATGCAGATGATCTTCCAGGATCCATACTCCTCACTCAACCCGCGCCAGACCGTTGGTCAGATCGTCGGCGCTGGCTTCGCCATCCAGAAGACCGAGCCGGCTGGCGGAGTCAAGGCGGCAGTGCAGGACATCATGGCGCGCGTCGGTCTGAATCCGGAGCACTACAACCGCTATCCGCACGAATTCTCCGGCGGCCAGCGCCAGCGAATTGGCATTGCTCGGGCTATCGCCTTGCGTCCGAAGTTCATCGTCGCCGACGAGCCCGTGTCAGCCCTGGATGTGTCGATCCAAGCTCAGGTCATCAACCTGATGGAGGACTTACAAGACGAGTTCGGTCTGGCTTATGTGTTTATCGCTCACGACCTCTCGGTCGTTCAACACATCTCCGACCGGGTTATCGTCATGTACCTGGGCAAAGTGATGGAGTCCGCCCACACTTCCGAGTTGTACGCCAACCCAATGCACCCGTACACCAAGGCGTTGCTCTCCGCAGTGCCGGTGCCGGATCCAGACCTGGAGCGAAGCCGCGAACGCATCCTCCTGCAGGGTGACCTGCCGAGCCCGATCAACCCGCCTTCAGGCTGCGTGTTCCACACTCGGTGCTGGAAGGCACAGGAGAAGTGCAAGGTCGAGGTCCCGCAACCGACGGCGCTGCGTCCCAACCACCTGGTGGCCTGCCACTTCCCGGAGGCTGCTGGTTCCTCGGTTGATGCTGGGGTCAATCTCCAAAAGGCATAAACTGCAGTGGTTCTCTGAAGGCCGCCGAATTCCCCGCCTGGG
>JBEHCB010000005.1:0-8259 GCA_041192885.1 Actinomycetota bacterium | reverse complement strand
AAGCCCATGCTCCCCTGCTGGTATGAGACGAATCTGAAAAGTGTAAGTCGCCGCGAAGCAGGCTCGACGCTATGCGAGCGGCGAAGTGGACGCCATCTCGCTTATCACCAAAGAGGCTGTGCGCCTTCGTGCTGGTCTGCGTGAGCGCGGGGATCATCAACCGGCTGCAAGATGATGTTCACAACTGCGCCGGGCAACCGTTCTTCGATTTCTTGCTCCAGAGTGCAGATGAGGTCGTAGCCCTGCTGAACGCTCCACGCCCCCGGCACGAGCAGGTGGAAGCCGACGAAGCGGTGCCGACCGGCGGCACGGGTTTGCAACTGATGGAAATCGATGTCCGTTGAGCGGTGCTTGGCCAAGATGTCGATGATCACATCGTGATCAGTGCTGGGCAACGCAACATCCATCAACCCAGCGACGCTCTGGCGCATCAGGCCGATGCCTGTGTAGATGATGTTCAAGCCCACGACGATGCCGACCACAGGGTCAAGTTGACGCAGTCCTGTGATCGACACCAATGCCACACCCACGATCACGCCGACGGATGTCCACACATCTGTCAGCAAGTGCTTGCCATCGGCTTGCAACACCAGCGACGAGTGCTTGCGGCCGGCACGCAGTAGGGCCCACGCCGTGGCCGCATTGAAGATTGAGGCGACGACTGTGATGGTCAAACCGAGG
The DNA here is from genome assembly GCA_041192885.1 of Actinomycetota bacterium. Taxonomy (GTDB): domain Bacteria; phylum Actinomycetota; class Actinomycetes; order S36-B12; family UBA5976; genus RFTO01. Next base: position 7,578 of record JBEHCB010000005.1, on the reverse strand, counting down.
GCGAGGCTCTCCAACTCTCGCGGGTGAACCAGTCGCTTCACTGCTTCAACGATGATGAACATCGCAGCGATAAGGATCAGCGCGCCTTCGACCAGGGCCGAGAAATACTCAGCTTTGCCCTGGCCGAAGTGGAAGCGACGGCTGGGCGGCATCGCTGCGCGGCGCAGCGCGAGCAGTGCCACGACCGCGGCGACGATATTGGTGATTGATTCCAAGCCATCGGACAACAGACCGACCGAACCTGTACGCCAGGCAGCCCACATCTTCATCCCGAAGACGGCCACTCCGACCGCGATGGACAACACCGCCCACTTGCTCAAGTCGACCGGCGCTGCACGGTCCTTGGCTTGCAAGGCGACATCGTTGGCGGGTTGCTGCACGGGCACATTCTGACGCAACCGCTCACGCCGCAGCGCTATGGTCAGCGACATGACACAGCCAACGGTGACGCTGGAGCCCATGCCGCCGGCGCGGATCAGCGAATGGTCTGAGCGCCTGTGGGTGGCGTACCGAAACGACATCGTGAAAGCTGGCTCGTCCGAGGCAGAGGCCGATGCAAATGTGGCTCGCAACCGCGAAGCGCTGATGCCTGGCGGCCAGCCCGCGCCCGGTCAGCACATATTCGATGTCACGCTGGACGGCGCTGTGGTCGGCGCACTGTGGTTGGCCGAGCATGCACCTGGCGACTGGTTTGTGTACGACATCGAAATTCACGACACACACCGCGGCCGTGGACTTGGCCGGGCATCGATGTTGGCTGCTGAGGATTACGTCCGAGCGCACGGAGGAACCAAACTCGGACTAAGCGTGTTCGGCTTCAATGAGGTCGCGCAAAACCTGTATCGCTCCCTGGATTACCAAGTGCTCGCGCTGAACATGGTGAAGGAACTGCGCTGAAGGTCGCCCCGATCGCACCTGCTCGGTCGGAGCGACGAGCCTGCTTGGTGGAGTTTCCTACCTCGGCACCTTTCAATGCGTTAGTTCCACTTGATATGCGGCATAAAGTGCTGCACAATGTGCAGCATGGCTACTCGACTACAGGGACCTGCCGTTCGCCGGCCATCTCTGCCATTGACTGAAGCTGATGAGCACGACCTCGCGGAACTCAAAGATTCGCCAAGCTTGCTCCATGCTCTCAGCCAGATGCTTGACCTCGACATCAATCTGCAATCCGCAACTGAGGCAGCCGTCTTGCACGCGATCTTCAGAGCTGGCCTCGCACATATCCGCGACGCTGCGCTTGAGGCCGGCTACGCGCAGTTGGCAGCCGAGCAGGCCGAAGAAACTGCCGCTAGGAGAGTCCTCGCTCGCCGACGTAGACCGACATGGGCCGACGAAGCGTGAGCCCAAAGCCGCAACTGCTTCGCGGTCGCGTCTACGCGGCAACATTGCACGCTGACATCGGTGAAAAGTACTTCTTGGTTGTCTCGAACAATCAGCGCAATCGGCAACTTCCACAAGCGTTGGCCGTACGCATTAGCACCAGTGCTAAACCTTCGATGCCGTCGATCGTCGCACTTCACGTTGGAGAGCCAGTCGTAGGAAATGTGATCTGTGACGACATCCTCGAGTTGTACCCCGATGAAGTCCGTCAGGATCTGGGGGCGTTGTCGCCAGCCACGATGAGGAGAGTCGGCGCGGGGCTGAAGGTGGCGCTGGGACTTCAGTAGCCGGCGCAAGCACCGCGCCAGTCTCCAGGCGTCGTTCGGGGGGCGGGGTTCGCCTCGATCGCTAGACAGCTCAACACGGTGAGCAATGTGGAGGTGTTACGCGGCGCAAGCGCCGCTCCAACCTCCGGGCCTCGTTCGACAATGCCTACGCCTCGATGGCTCTGCCTTCATTGTGGAGGTGGCGGGAGCCGTCGGTCGCCCACCAGGGCGACCTCCTCCCGATTCCTACGCATCTCAACACAGAAATGAGTTCGGCCCCGGGGGAACAACCCCGGGGCCGAACTCATTGTGGAGGTGGCGGGAATCGAACCCGCGTCCTTCGTCGACGATCAGGGACTTCTCCGAGCGCAGTCTGCTGTGCTGTTTCTCTCCCCTAGCGATCTAGCAGACATGTCGCTAAGCGGGGACAGTCACTGTGAGGTGTCGATCGGGTCCCCGTGACCGGGGCCGTCACCAAGTCCTTTAGTCGACGCCGACTACCGGGTCAAGGACGAACCCGGGTCGACGGATTTCGGGGCTCGCTCAGGCGGCGAGGGCGAAATCGTTGCGCTGAGAATTGGCGCTTGTTGTTTTGCAGGGACATTAAAGAGATGACCTGCGTTCTCTGCTCGCTTCTCCAATCACGGCATTCGAAGTCGAAACCGTTCACCCCCCTGTTTAGTTGTGACGCAAGTGTAACCCGAGGCACCAACCGCCTATTCCGCCGCGAAGCGGGCGTCGCAGCCCTATGGACAGGGCTGATCGAACCTGACCAGCGCGAAAGGCACGTTCGTGCGCAAGGCCATCTCCAATCGGATGCCGCATCGCTTCCTGGTGAGCCGACGGCACGCATGCAGGACAGACGTATAGCAGATAGTTGAGTGTTCAACTAAACTCGGTGCAAACCAAGGAGTTCTCATGCCAGCCATCACTGTCCCAGACATCACGGTCCTGCCGCGGGTCATCGCAAGCGCGGGGTTGCGTCCGCGCGGCGTCCGCCAAGTGACAACTGCTCCGCAGGGGTACGAAGGTGATGGATTCCCCGTCCGCCGTGCATTCGCCGGCGTTGATTTGGCTGACCTGGATCCGTTCATCCACTTGGACCAGATGGGTGAGGTCGAGTACGCACCAGGTGAACCGAAGGGAACTCCCTGGCACCCGCACCGCGGCTTCGAGACCGTCACCTACATGCTTGATGGTGAATTGATTCATGCGGACAGCCAAGGTGGCGGCGGCATTATCAAAGACGGCGACACTCAGTGGATGACTGCCGGCGCCGGCATTTTGCACATCGAGACGCCGCCGGAGCATGTCGTTGTCAAAGGCGGTCTGTTCCACGGTTTTCAACTGTGGGTGAACTTGCCGGGTGCGATGAAGATGACTCAACCGCGCTACCAGGACATCGGTCACTCGCAAATCACATTGTCAACCACCGAAGACGGCGGCACGCTATTGCGCTTGATCGCCGGCCAACTCGGCGATCTCAACGGCCCCGGCGTAACCCACACCCCCATAACCATGGTTCATGCGACCATCGCACCTGGTGCGCAGATGACCATCCCCTGGCGCAGCGACTTCAATGCGTTGGCGTATGTGCTTTCTGGAACTGGCACCGCCGGCAGCGCGAAGCAATCAATTGCCACCGGCCAACTCGCGGTATTCGGCGACGGTGACAGCCTCGTGATTGCATCTGATGCGGCGCAAGATGCCCGCCACTCACAAGGCCTTGATGTGCTGATTCTCGGCGGACAGCCGATTCGCGAGCCGATCGCGTGGGCGGGGCCGTTCGTCATGAACACCCGACTGGAAGTCATGGCTGCGTTCGAGGAGTTCAGCAAGGGCGCGTTCGGACAGCGACGCTATGTGCACGGCGCACCGGAGAGCGTGCAAGAAAGCAACATCGGCCGCTGAATTGCGCGGACGGCACAGCAGAAAAGGCGTGCCTAGTCTTCGCGGCCTTTAGTACGTCGCCCGATGCTTGCGCGGACTTCTTTCGCCGCATCACGCTCGGCCATGGCTTGTCGCTTGTCGTGGGCCTTGCGACCACGAGCAACAGCGATCTCGACCTTCACTTTGCCGTCTTTGAAGTACATCTGCAGCGGCACGAGGGTGACGCCGGATTCCTTCACCTTGGCAGTGATGCGCGAGATCTCTTGGCGATTGAGCAGCAGCTTGCGGACCCTGCGCGGTTCGTGATTGGTCCAAGTGCCCGGGTCGTATTCAGGGATGTGTACCCCGCGCAAGAAGATCTCGCCGTCATCCACGGTGGCGTATCCATCCACTAGTGATGCGCGACCAGCGCGCAGAGACTTCACTTCAGTGCCGACCAGCGCGACACCGGCTTCATACACATCTTCGATGCTGTAGTCATGGCGTGCTTTCCGGTTCTGCGCAATAAGTTTGCGCCCGGTTTCCTTGGCCATGATCCACTTCCATCACTTGTGGTAGCAGGACACCGCACTTCTGCTGCTGCCAAACCATCCCAACGGGTTGTATGGCTGTCCTGCCAATCTGACCTCAAAGTGTAGGTGCGGACCTGTTGACCAACCGGTGGAACCGACCTTGCCGATGATTTGGTTCTTCTTCACGTGCTGGCCCGAGCGCACGAGGATCTTGGATTGATGTCCGTACAAAGTCGCCATTCCGCCGCCGTGGGCGATCAACGTCATGTTGCCGTAACCGCGCACTGCAGAAGCGGAGATGACAACCCCTGCCGCGGCAGCGTGAATGGGAGTGCCCGAGCCAGCGGGGATGTCGATACCTGCGTGACAAGCGGCGCGGCCGAATACAGGGTGCACACGTCCGCCCGCGTAACTGGAAATGCGCGTGTGCCCGCGAACCGGCCAGGCCAACGACCCCGGCCTCACTCCGGACGAATGGGTCTGACTCTTGGTGTCGACTCCGCGTTGGGCAGCCTTCAAGCGATTCAGTTGCGACATGGCATTGGCATAAGTCGTTCGAGCCGCGCGTAATGCTGCGGATGCGTTCGCAGTTGCGCGCTTGCTCTGTTTGAGCGCTGAGTGGGCAGCGGCTTTTGCTGCAGCGGCACGCTGATCAGCGGCAACGAGTCGCACGCTCAACGCCTCAACCGCACGCTCGTTCGTACGAGCCGCTGCCAGCCGGGCAGCGCGAGCCTCACGGGCTGTGTTCAACGAGTCGATTCTGGCCTTGTGTGCCTGACCCAGCACATCGAGCCCTTGAACACGCAGCGCTAAATCTGCAGGATCGATGGTGTCGAGCACGACTGCCAGCTGCACCATCGAGCCGCCGCCCATGTACACGTTGCGCACGGTTTGCTCGTACCGCGTTTGCGTCGTCTGCAACTTTCCTTTTGTTTGGGCGAGGCGCGCAGCGGATGAGCGCGAGTGACCGACGGCCCGCCAGTACTGCGCCCTCACGGACACCGCGGTGGCGTGAGCAGAATCTGATTGAGCGACAGCGCGCTTGTAGGTCTTCCATGCACGATTTGCCGTCAACTGATAACGCTTGTAAGCGTTCCGCGCCGACTGAACTTTGCGGCCCGCCGCGTCAACGCCGTCAGATGCAGCCTCGATCTTGCGCTCCAACTGCTTGTTGCGAGTCGGCTTAGGCGTTGGCGACTTCGCCCATGAATCTGCGCCGCCGGAGATGGCGCACGCAAACGCCAGCGCGAATGCCAGAACAGCCGTCGACATTCGCGCGTGACGTGGGGAAGTCCGCCAGCGCATTGAGCAAGGGTAAGTCAGACTCGCAGATAGCGGCGCAATGACAGCGCCGACGATGTAATGGCAATGCCCACACCAACGGCGTACACGAACGGGATGATGCGCCAGATCGCATCCCAGCCGATGAAATTCGTGAACTGGTACGACGGCGCCAGACGTTGATCGATTCCGAAGTGCTTGATAGCGGCCAGCACGCCCGCCGACAAGCTGGCGCCCAAGAAAGCGGACACTGCCGCTTCCGCGATGAACGGCAACCGGACATACCAATTGCTCGCTCCGACCAGCCGCATGATCCCGATCTCGCGGCGGCGCGAGAACGCAGCGACACGCATGGTGTTCACAACTAGCAACACCGTGACCAGCAGCATCGCTAGCGCGATACCCAATGCAACCGTTTGAAGCCCGTTGAGCAACTTAAAGAACTTGTCCAGCAGTTTGCGCTGGTCTTGCACCTGCTCCACGCCGGGGCGGCCGGCGAACTGCGATTGGATTACCGCATACTGGCTCGGATCGGACAACTTCACCCTGAAGGATTCCGGGAGAGCGTCCGGTGAGACGTTCTGAACGATGGCCGAGTTCTCGAACTGCTTGACGAAGCGCTTGTAAGCATCGCGCTTGCTCTCGTAATAAACCGCGTCCACCAGCGGCGCCTGATCCAGCAAGTCCTGCCTGATCGCCCGACGCTGCTCGGGCGTGACAGCGCCGCCACTGCATGAAGGCACCTGGCTGTTGTCGCCACACAGGAAGATTGATAACTGCACCTTGTCGTACCAGTAGTCCTTCATCGTCGACACTTGCTCGCGCACCATCAAACCGGCGCCGAACAGTGACAGCGATGCGGCGATGGTGACGATGACCGCGATTGTCATCGTGAAGTTGCGACGGAAGCCGACTCGAATCTCCTCGGCGACGAATCCCAGCCTCATGTCAGGTATCCGTAAACGCCGCGGGCTTGGTCGCGAACCATCTCGCCATGGTGTAACTGGATCACTCGCTTGCGCATTTGGTCGACGATGTTCGAGTCGTGCGTCGCCATGACAACCGTAGTGCCGGTGCGATTGATTCGGTCCAGCAATTTCATGATTCCAACTGAGGTCGTCGGGTCCAAGTTTCCAGTTGGCTCGTCAGCCAACAGAAGCGGCGGGCGGTTGACGAAGGCGCGAGCGACGGCCACGCGCTGCTGCTCGCCGCCGGCGAGCTCGTCCGGATACCTCTTCTCCTTGCCCTCAAGACCGACCAACTCGATGACCTCAGGGACGACCTTCTTCACATGCGAGCGCGGTCGGCCGATTACTTCCAGTGCGAACGCAATGTTCTGCTCAACAGTCTTATTCGGCAGCAAGCGAAAGTCCTGGAACACCGTGCCGATTCCGCGTCGCAGCGCGGGAAGCTTCCACGAAGGCAGGCGGTTAAGGTCCTTGCCGGCGACGAAGATCGTGCCGGTTGTGGGCCTCTCTTCCTTCAGCATCAATCGCAACAAGGTTGACTTGCCCGAACCAGACGAGCCCACGAGAAAGACGAATTCGCCTTTCTCGATCTCAAGGGTGATGTCCTGTAGCGCAGCATTCGCGCCGGACGGATAGGTCTTTGAGACCCCCTCGAGTTTGATCACGGGCTCACCCTATGCGGTTTTACCCCGAGTGAAAGTGCAGGCGTGGCGGTGGCGCCGCCGGGTTGTCACCCGAACAGCGCCACCGGCACACGATGACTTATGCGGAACGCGCGGCGCGCTTAACGCCTACGTAACCGCCGTCGGGCGAACAGGCCCAAGCCACTCAGGGCACCCGCCAACATCAGCGTTGTTCCAAGGCCTGCACCGTCGCCCGTCATCGGCAGCTCCCCACCGCCACCTCCACCGCCACCGGCAACAACGATGTGTGTGGTTGCCCCGGAGTACGTCTGGTCTCCGACGCTCCAGACTGCGTTGTTGCTGAATGCGCCGAGGTCAGCGTCGGCATTAACGATCACCGAGTAACTGAGCGTCACACTGCCATTGGCAGGCACAGTCACGGCAGTCCATGTGATGGACCGGCCATCAATCGCGGCCGAACCAGTCCCAGCCGAGACGATGCTCACCTGGCTCGGCAAGGTATCCACCACAGGACCGACCGCGTCCGCGGTGCCGGTGTTGGTCAACGTGAGCGTGTAGGTGATCGTGTCGCCTGGCGCGACAGTGGACCCGCTCGGCGGGTTCGCCGTCTTCACCAGCGTCGGCACGGGGACGC
>JBEHCB010000004.1:0-2661 GCA_041192885.1 Actinomycetota bacterium | reverse complement strand
AACGGCCAGCCTTGGTGAAGGTCAGGGCCGGGCACCAGGTCACCCAGAACGATGTGGACCCCGAGCTCCTCCGCGATCTCGCGGATAACTGCTTGCTCGATGGTCTCCCCTTCGTCGATCTTCCCACCGGGTAGTTCCCAGCCACCGGCGAACTCTTCTGGTTCAGTCCGGCGGGCACTCAACAACGCCCACTGCCCGGTGTCATTGCGGCGGAAGATTGCGGCCGCGGCGACGATGCGGCGGCCGTCATCGGCATACAGACTGGTGAACTCGCGCATGGCGAGGCGAGTGTGTCACAAGGAAAAGCACTGGCCCCGACACCGTGACGGTGTCGGGGCCAACCGGCGCATTTCGGCTCAGACGTTGAAGCGGAACTCCACCACATCGCCATCGGCCATGACATAGTCCTTGCCTTCGATGCGGGCTTTGCCGCGGGAGCGAGCTTCAACCAAAGAACCGCAGTCGACCAAATCCGCGAAGGACACGACCTCTGCCTTGATGAAGCCCTTCTCAAAATCAGTGTGAATCACGCCAGCCGCCTGCGGCGCCTTCGCGCCGATCGGGATCGTCCAAGCGCGCGCTTCCTTAGGTCCAGCGGTCAGATACGTCTGCAGACCCAAAGCAGCGAATGCCGTGCGCGCCAACACATCCAAGCCCGGCTCGTCTTGGCCCACGGACGCAAGCAACTCCAGAGCGTCCGCGTCATCCAGGTCGGCGAGTTCGCTTTCCAGTTTCGCATCCAGGAACACTGCCGGCGCTGGCTTGACCAACTGCGTTAGTTCCTCGCGCTTTGACGCATCAAGCATCGCAGCCTCATCCACATTGAAGACATAAATGAAGGGTTTTGCTGTCAACAGGAACAGTTCCCGCAACAAACTCATGTCCAACCCGGCAGCGAAAATCGTGGTTCCCGCATTGAGGGCAGTCTGCGCGCGCTCAACTTCAGCGAGGAAGGCTGCGCGGTCTTTGTTCAGTCGCGCTTCCTTCTGGATCCGCGGCAGGGCTTTCTCGATGGTTTGCAGATCGGCGAGGATCAGTTCGGTGGCGATTGTTTCCATGTCGTCCGCAGGTGACACTCGCCCCTCAACGTGGACGACCTCGGGGTCCTGGAACACGCGCACCACCTGGCAGATGGCATCAGCCTCGCGAATGTTCGCCAGGAACTTGTTCCCCAAGCCCTCGCCTTCGCTGGCGCCGCGGACGATGCCCGCGATGTCAACGAATGTGACGGTTGCCGGCACGAGTCGCTCGGATCCGAAGATGCCCGACAAGGTGTTTAACCGCGCATCCGGCACCGGCACCATCCCGGTGTTTGGCTCGATGGTGGCGAAGGGGTAATTGGCGGCGAGCACGCCGGCCTTGGTGAGCGCATTGAAGAGGGTCGACTTGCCGACATTTGGCAACCCAACGATGCCGACAGTTAAAGCCACGGGTCAACTGTAGGAGTTGCGACCGCATCGCCATGGCTTGGGAGCGTAGGCTCCGATGCCATGACGGAAGGTCGCTTGTTCCGCTCGGCTGCAGCCAGCGGTCCGCTGGCTGAGCAAGCGGAGATCGCCCTCCGCAGGCCCTCCAGCACTGCCCCTGAGGCAGATAGTGCAGGCATGCCGCCGACCAGCACCGGCTACTCGCAGCAGGACATAGCGGCGTCGGTGATCCCGACTGTGGTGCCACCGGTCATCGAACCTGCGGCCGATTTCGATCATCTGTTCGCTGCACCTGATGTTGCGGCTGCGGCCGACCCAGCGCCGGCACATGCGGACATCGCCGCCGCTGCGACGGAGCCGACCGGCAGCGATCCGCTGGATGCTTTCGATCATCTGTTCACCGGCGATACCACGCCGAGCGAAGAGAATGGGGTCGCGCCCGCGGCAGCCCAGGCGCCGGTGCCGGCAACATCGGTGGTTGCCGCTGATGCTGCGCCTTCATCAAGCGCGCCTACACCAAATGACAAGCCTTCGCTGGCAACAGGTTTGGCTGCACTTCGAGCGATGGGAGCCAGCGCTGCTGGCTCGCGCAGCAGGCTCGCTTTGCCGCTGCGGGGGGTCGCCACATTGATTATCGGCTCGACGCTTCTCACCGGCACAGTTGAAGCTCTGCTCGCCAAGCACATCGGGATCGTCACCGGCATCGTGTCGGTGCTCGTGACCTTGGGATGCAGCTTCCGCGGTGATCCTGCAGACCGCTCAGCTGCGGTGTTCGCTCTGCCCACTGCGTGGTTGTTGTGCGCCTTGCTGCCTGGCCAGTTGGTTGCGCCCAGCGGGGGTTCCTGGGCATTCCGGCAGGTGGTGCTCGTGCTTCAAGTTCTGGGTGACAACGCCTGGTGGATCATCATCGGCAGCGGTGCTGCTTTCGCAATCTCACTGACTGCTCGTCGCAATTCATCCGCAGCGCTTTAATCGCTGTCCGCCATCGGAGCGGCCTCAGGCAGGCGTAGCACCCAGTTGCTTGGCCTTCATGTCCTTGCGCAGGACCGGCGGCAGTGCGAACACTTGATGTTCCTGCACCGACACCACTTCCTCAACATCGTCCCAACCAGCGGCGGCGAGGTATTCGAGCACTTCGCGAACCAGCTCATCAGGGACGCTCGCACCGCTAGTAACGCCGACCGTTGATACCCCTTCGAGCCAGGTTGCATCGATCTCAGACGCGTAGTCGACG
>JBEHCB010000003.1:0-5988 GCA_041192885.1 Actinomycetota bacterium | reverse complement strand
ATCGTTGCTTGCGGCGGTCGTGTGCGAAGTCTTGCTCGCTAGCCCGCGCGGTTGACGCAACGAAAACATCACCGGCCTTGGCGATGCGATATTCGGTGACTCTTGTCGTGGTCGTCACGGTCACATTTCCGTAACCGCACGACAGAAGTTCGTCAACCAGCGTTCCCGCATCGGAGATACCTGCGCTGTCAGTCACATGCTTGCCGTCGATCGTGCGCACATGCTGCAATCGCAATACGCCACCGATCAGAACGGGACGGATGTCCACGCGCGGGGCGGCGGGCTTGGCTTGCTTCGTCCGCCCTGAGAAGACCAACTTCACCAGGTCTCCCCCGGCAGCGGCAAGTCGAACTTGCGCAGCAAGCTCGTCGACGCTGATTCTCATATCAAGCAGCCAGATTGGCTAATACGGCGATCACCAGCATGACCACCAGGACTCCCACTGTGAGTGCGCGCCGAGTTCGGTTGTTCACCGCTACTCCCTGACGATGTCCAGGTCTTCGAAATCGATTGTGTCAACCACAGCAGAAGCGGCAGATTGTTGCGTCGGCGTTGCAGTGATCTCAGAGTGTGCGCCGCAGCCGAAGCCCAGAGACACGACTTTTCCGTCTGCCGGGCTGATGATGTTCGCGCAGATAGCGAATGCCTGACCCAGATGCCCACCAATGGGCACCATGAAGCCGCATGAGCCGCAATCTTTCGGCGCCAGTCGCGCCTCAGGTGCCGCGGGGCCAGTCGCGCCGTCATGCCAGCGCATCGCAGCCTCATCGCGGCCCTCCGGTGAAAGCACGCGCTCACGACCCAGGCCGAGCTCCCAAACCACGTCAGCCAACTGTTCGCCTGCGGCGCCTTGAATGTCCCCTTCGCCGGTGTATCCGGGGATCAATCTCGGATCGTCGGGGTCCGTCGGAATCACGTCGCCAGGGCGCAAGTCACCAGGTTGCAGGCGCTCATGCCACGGCACCCACGCGGGTGGGATCAGGGCGTTGGCGCCGGGCAACAACACCACATCGCAGACCGTCGGCTCAGATTCGCCTTCGGCCAACGCAAGTACCACAGTCCAAAGCCAGTGTGGGTAAGCAGGATTCGTGCACTCGAATTCGTGCACGGCCAACCCATCAGCCTCCAGCCGCGCGGCGAGGTGCCGACCAACATGGTGGTCTTCCTTGGCGCCGGTTGCTGCACTGGGGGTGCCATCGATGGAATTGCGAGCGATGTCAACTGCCGCCAGAAGAGCTGCTTCGACGCCGCCGGCGGCAGAGTTACTGGATGGACCTTGAGCTGTGGCTGGATTAGTGGATGTCTTGGCTGCGGCCTTTGCAGCACGGCGGGTGACCATCGATTAATCCTGTTGAAATTCCGACTGCAGCGTCACGAGTCAAGATCGTCTGCGATGGCGCGCAGCACCTTCGCGACCTTGACTGCTTCCGCATCCTCCGGGTAACGACCACGACGAAGCGAGTTGCCCAGACGATCGAGCAGGCGGATGACTTCTTCCACCAACACCGCCATGTCATCAGCGGGTTTGCGTGCAGCCTTAGCCACGCTTGGCGGCGCATCGAGGATTCGGACGGAGAGTGTCTGTTGGCCGCGGCGGCCGTCGACGATGCCGAACTCGACCCGGGTCCCAGGCTTGACCGTGAGTGTGCCGGCAGGCAGCGATGAGATGTGCATGAAGACATCGCCGCCTTCATCGTTGGCAACGAATCCAAAGCCCTTCTCGGTATCGAAGAACTTCACGACGCCGGTTGGCATAGCCCCTACCTCTAACATCTCGGTCGCGCGTACGCGCGTTGGTACTCGCGGAGCAGGGGTGCCTGCGCCCGTCTAGATGTCAAAGGGTACCCGCCGCCGGGCCAGCCGCTGCCAGCAGTCGTCTAGAGCTCTCGCTGCTTACGGTCAATGGGCGTAGGCTTGCCCGTTATGCCTGCAGCAGCCAAAGCGAAACCGCGCAGCTTTGCGGATGACCTGCGGCAACGCAGCACAGAGGAGATTGCAGCGCTGCTCGCGTCGCGGCCGGACCTGCTGGATGCTCACGTCTCAGACCTAGGCCGGCTGGCTGCGGTAGCTGTCGATGCGCTGTCCGTGAGTCGGGCGTTGGACGATCTGGATCCGCGCCAACTGTCGCTGATCGAGCTTTTTGCTGCCCTGCCCGATCCATTTACGCGACAAGCTGCCGCACAAGCAGCGCAGGCGGATATCTCCGCGGACATCGACGAATTTTGGTCACGGGGCCTGCTCTGGGGCACTGATGAACTTCACCTAGTTCGTTTCGCCCGCGATTCATTCGGCGCCTACCCCTGCCGCCTTGCTCCGTCGCTTGTCGAACGTAAGCCTTTCCTGTCTGCCTGGCTTCAGGATCCGGCATCAGTGCAGGCGGCAGTCCAGGCTCTGCCTGACTCTGCCCAGCAGTTGTTGCGGCAGTTGTCGTACGAAGGCCCAACACTGGATTACGCAGGGGCAATGACTTCGTTTGACGAGCAGAAACCCGCGGACGATGTGCAGTTACTCATCTCTCAACGACTACTGATCGCGACAGATCCGACCACAGTGTTGGTTCCGCGCGAGGTGGCATTGCGCGTTCGAGAGGGCCAATGGCTCATCTCGCGGCTGCCCTCGTCCGAAACCATCTTTATAGACATTTCACAATCGGATGACGCTGCTGCAGCAAATGCTTACGGCGCAACTCGCGGCATGGTTTCGATTGTTGAAGCCATGGCTGGCCGTGCGTTGCGAATCAACCGCTCGCGTTCGCTTGTCAGAGCGGATATCGATTCGTTAGCCGATGCTGCTCGGCGGACGAGCGCCGTAACACAATCGCTGCTGAGCGTAGGGATCGTCGCGGGCATTGTCGGTATCGATCCGGCGGAGCCCGATCTGTTGGAGTTGACCCCTAGCGGGCTTGCGTGGAAAGAGCTGCCGCTTGAGCAACAATGGTTGCAGCTTGCGCGCTCATGGGTGAATTGCGCGGGTATAGCTGCGTTGATCACATCTACTGGTGTGATCACCCCAGACCGGATCCCCATGCGACAATTGCAATCCGCGCATGTCCTTGTCCATGCAGCCATCTCGGAACTGTCGGCAGCCCCAGCTGGTTCAACGGTGGCCCAGCTCCATGATGCGGACTGGCTGCAGCAGCTGCGGCCGCGGTTGGAGCCGACGACGGCTGACAACGCACGCGCATGGCTCGATGTCGCCGAGCAGTTGGGGCTGACATTTCGTGGGGTTGTGAGCAGTTTTGCTCGCGCAGTTGCGGCCGGCAACGACGACCTCGCTCTGGCACATCTTTCGGCGGCATTGAGCCCCGAGGTTGACTCAATTTACGTGCAACCTGACAACACAATTGTCGTGCCTGGACGCCCAAGTCGCAGCCTCATCACCATGCTGACGACTTTCGCTGACATCGAGAATGAGGATTCAGCCTTGCTTGTGCGTGTGTCACCAACCTCCATCAACCGAGCCCTTTACGCCGGGCTCAACAGCAGCGAGATCCTGGAATTTCTGAACAACACATCTAAATCGCCAATCGGCCAGGCACTTGTCTACATGCTGGAAGATCAAGAGAGGAGATTTGGCAGCCTCAAGGTAATGACTGCACAGACGATTCTTGTCGCTGAAGATGATGCGGAAGCGACTCGGATCCTTCAGGATTCGCGTCTTAGCGGATTACGCCTGCGGCGCATTAACCCTTCTGTTCTCTGCTGCGATACCGACCTGCCAACGATTGTTGAAGCGCTTCGCTCATCGGGTCACTCGCCTATGGTCGATGGGGTGCACGCACCTGCGACTCAACGTCTGTCCGGTCACACTGCTGGCGTGCGCCTGGTGGAAACACCCCCGCATATCGCCGGGCGCGTTCACGCGCTTGCCGCAGCATTGACCGGCGATCTGCAGTCTCAGGCGGCAGAAGATTCCCAGGAAGCAATTGACGAGCACCGTGGGAACTTGACGTTTGCACAACAGATTGCCCGAGCACACGAGGGTCAACACGACATCTCGTTGGTGTACGCAGACAAGGCTGGCGACCTGCAGCGCGTGCAAGCCAGGGTGGTGCATGTGGCTGACGGCTTTGTGACCTTCTACTCCCGTGCCACTGGTGACGTATCTACCATTTCAATGGCAAGAATCAGCAGCATCCACTAACCGACATAGGGCCAACTAGGGCGTGCAATCTCAGAAATGTCGTTCGTTCGCCGAAGCTGCATCAGAGCAGACCCGGACTAATCAAGACTTTCAATTGAAAATGATTGTGGCGCCGACCCGTTGAAGTTCGGCGCCACAATCATTAGTTAGGTCACGGAGCTGGACACGCTGCCGGCGGATTCGCCGATGCCGCGCACAAGTCGTTCACGAGTGACTGCAGCGTGTTGATCTGCGTTTGCAGATCAGACGTGGTTGACGTGTCAGCCTTTGCCGCCAGCGCCGTGTCAATCTCAGTCTTCGTGTAGTACGAGCCCAGCGCGGTGCTGATTGCGTCATCAATCGCTGTGGCCATCTGGCTCGTCGTCGAGTAAGCGCCGAGTGCGGTGGCGATTTCGGCTGCAATCGCACCCTCAACATCGGTCTGTGTGTAATACGAGCCCAGTGCCGACGTGATTGCATCCACCGCGGACTGGTCGGCCTTGCCGGCGACGACCGCATCCAACGCCTCAAGAGAGGACTGGTCAACCTTGCCATCCACGACGCCGGCCAACTCGTCGATCTGGCTTAACAGATCATCCTCGGCATCCGAAGCACGGGTTGCCTCTTCGTCGATAGCGGCCAGCAGGTCTGCATACGATGCATCGAAAAACTCAAACACGCTGTCGACCTGCTCCTGAATCGTTTCATCGAGGGTCCCGCCCAGATCGTCGATCTGGCTTTGGAGGTCATCCTCGGCATCGCCGGCACGCGCAGCCTCGGATCTCAAATCAGCATCGACCAAGTCGAACTCGGCACGCACATCATCGATAAGCGCATCGAAATCATCCTGAGTAGCCAAGGTGTCTGCATAGTCATTCAACGTGGCGACTGCGGCGGCCAAGTCATCAAGACTCGTCTGCTCAGCCTTGCCGTCGACCACGCCGGTCAACTCGTCGATCTGGTCCTGCAAGCCGGCTTCCGCAGAAGTCGCTCGATCAATCTCCGAGAGCAAGTCGGCATCGACCAAATCGAACTCGGCACGCACATCATCCACAAGCGCATCGAAATCATCCTGGGTAGCCATCAAATCGATCTGCCCTTGGAGGTCTTCAGCAATCACCGTCAACCCATCAGTAACGCCTGACAACTCATCGAGCCCAGCGGTGGTGGCCTCTACGGAGACTGCCAGATCGTCAAGAGCGGCTTGCATGCTCTCTGACGTCGCCTGAGCCTCAACCCCAGCCGCGACCAGCGTCTCGATCTCAGTCTGCATTGAGTCTGTGTAGGCATCCAAGTCGTCCACCTGTGCGGTGAGGTCGTCCACCGACACCGCGACATCCTCAACAGCGCCCGACACATCATCCAGAGCCGAAGTATCGGCTTTGCCGTCGACCACACCGGCCAACTCATCCACAGTCTCTTGGGTGGCTCCTGCATTGGCAGCAACTTCATCGACAACTGCTGTGAGCTCGTCAATGAGCGACACGGCGTCCTCTACCGACGCAGCGTCGGCCTTGCCGTCGATTGCCGATTGGAGGTCGCCCTCCGCCGTCATCGCACGCTCAGACTCGGCAGCAACAGCCGCATCCGTGCCGTCAAAAGCGGCCCACACATCGTCGATGATCGCATCGAAGTCATCCTGCGAGACGGTCAGATCAATCTGCGCCTGCAGATCCTCGAACGTGCTTGCGAAGCCCTCGATACCAGCAGCCAACTCATCCAACGCGGACGCATCGGCCTTGTCATCGACCACAGCGGTCAAGTCGTCGATCAGCGCCACAGTGTCCTCTACTGAAGCAACATCTGCCTTGCCGTCGATTGCCGATTGGAGGTCGCCCTCCGCCGTCATCGCACGCTCAGATTCGG
>JBEHCB010000002.1:0-4654 GCA_041192885.1 Actinomycetota bacterium | reverse complement strand
AAACGATCGTGGATCGTCATCGCATCGAGCAGAGCCTGCGTCGGGTGCTCGTTGGTGCCGTCGCCGGCGCTTGCCACAGCTGCGGTGTTCCATGGCTGTTCGCTTATGTGCTTTGCGCTGTTGTTGTCCTTATGCCGCAGGACCACCACATCAGGATCGACTGTGTTCAACAACGTGATGACGGTGTCATCCAAAGTCTCGCCCTTGGCTGCGCTCGAGCCTTGCTCCGTTACCAAGCAGACATCGCAACCGAGCCGGCGTGCCGCAGCCTCAAACGAGGTGCGCGTTCGCGTCGAGTCCTCATAAAACAGCAACTGAATGACGCTGCGCCGGGGCTGTGTGAAAACTGCTCCTGCCTCGCTCTGGTCACGGAAGAAACGCGCCCGTTCCAGCAGGTGCATCGCTTGCTCCGCAGACACATCGGCGACCTCGACCAAGCGGGTCATTCCATTCGTGGCGCTCATGCGATCCCCTCCGCCCGTTCAACATCAGCGATGAGAACCTCATCGACCCCGTCTGTTTCCAATGTGCGCACCACGACCTCTTCGTGCATCGCCGTCGGGATGTTCTTGCCGACGTAGTCAGCACGGATGGGCAACTCTCGATGACCCCGATCGATCAGCACGGCAAGTTGAACTGCTGCAGGTCGACCGATGTCGTCGAGGGCAGTCAGCGCCGCGCGAGTGGTGCGACCGGAGAAGAACACATCATCGACGAGCACCACTGTCTTAGCTTCGATGCCGCCGACAGGGATGGACGTGGATTGAGTCGGGTGCGCCTGCCGCAGTCGGCTGTCGTCGCGGTAAGCCGAAACATCGAGGACTCCGCAAGCAATCTGGGGCAATCCCGCGATGGTGGCCACGCTTTCAGCGATTCGGGCCGCTAGGTCGGTGCCCCTGCGCGGGATGCCGAGGATCACCACATCGTGTGCGCCTTTGGTGCGTTCGATGATTTCGTGGGAGATTCTGGTGACCGCTCGCCGGATATCGGCTTCATCAAGCACGGATCTCGCGGATCCGCGGGTGGTCGTGGTGGGCTCAGGTGCCACTTCGACCTCCTTCCCCGCCTCGCTGGACGGACTTAAAGGATGTCTTCTTTGGCGACTCTAACATGGGTTGAGCCGTGCCTCACCTCGGCCTGAGCGGCGGCGTGTTCGTCGTTTAGTGATGCAGACAACCGTCAGACGACAGCGTGGCCGATACGGTGAACGCGGATGCCGTTGGTGGTGCCAGGTACACCCGGCGGCACGCCGGCGACGACGACGATTCGCTCACCCGAGGTGACTCGCCCGAGGTTGAGCAAGGCAAGGTCCACTTGGCGCACCATGTCGTCGGTGTGCGTGGCGGCGGCAACACAGAATGTTTCCACTCCCCACAAGAGCGCGAGTTGGTTTCGGACCTGCTCATTGGGCGTGAACGCCAAGACCGGCACCCTGCTGCGGTGGCGCGCAACCAGGGCGGCGCTGGTGCCCGTCTCAGTGAACGCCACCAAGTATCGAGCCTGAATCTGCTCGGCGACCTCTGCGGCCGCGTGGGTGACGGCGCGGGCGGTGCCATCGGTTAGCGGCATGTCCAGCGGCGGCAGCCGATCGAGGCCGCCGTTCTCCGTGTACTCGATAATGGATGCCATCGTCTGCACCACGTGCACGGGGTCTTCACCGACGCTGGTTTCGCCCGACAGCATCAGCGCGTCGGCACCGTCGAGCACTGCGTTGGCGACA
This sequence comes from Actinomycetota bacterium, assembly GCA_041192885.1. GTDB lineage: Bacteria > Actinomycetota > Actinomycetes > S36-B12 > UBA5976 > RFTO01. The sequence goes on along the minus strand of JBEHCB010000002.1, from coordinate 2,934 downwards.
TCGCTGACTTCGGCGCGAGTCGGCCGCTGAGCGCTGATCATGGTCTCCAACATCTGCGTCGCGACGATGACGGGCTTGCCGTATTGGCGCGCCAACGAGATAGCGCGCTTCTGCACCAGTGGCACCACTTCCAGCGGCATCTCGACCCCCAAGTCGCCACGCGCGATCATGATGCCGTCGAAGGCGTCAACCACTTCCTCGAGGTTGTCAACCGCTTGCGGCTTCTCGATCTTGGCCACGACCGGCACCACGATGCCTTCTTCGTCCATGATCCGCCGCACATCGCGGTAGTCCTCAGCGGAGCGGACGAAAGACAGCGCAATCCAGTCGACACCGAGCCGAAGCGCGTAGCGCAGGTCTTCGATGTCCTTTTCCGACAGCGCGGGAACCGAGACTGCAGCGCCCGGCAGGTTGATCCCCTTGTTGTTGCTGCACGGACCGCCGACAACGACCGTTGTCACGACATCAGTGGCAGTGACGGCGGTGGCGGTGAGCACCAAGCGGCCGTCGTCGATTAACAGCGGGTCGCCGACCTTCACGTCCCCTGGCAGCCCCTTGTAGGTCGTGCTGCAGCGGTCAACATCGCCGGCCACATCGTCGGTGGTGATGGTGAATGTGGCGCCGGCAACCAAATCGACGGCACCGTGGGCAAATCTTCCCAAGCGGATTTTGGGTCCCTGCAGGTCGGCAAGCAGGGCTACAGCTTTGCCGTGTTTGTCAGCGGCCGCACGGACTCGATGAAAGTTGGCTGCGTGATCGGCGTGCGACCCGTGGCTGAAATTCATGCGGGCGACATCAAGCCCGGCTGCGATGAGTCGATCAAGAACCCCATCGTCAGCCGTGGCTGGCCCGAGAGTGCAGACAATTTTGGCGCGGCGCACGAGTGAGCAGCCTAGCCTCAATGTGACCTGCGCCACTCACACGGGCAAGTGTTGTCCGACGTGAACGAGTCGCAAACGCCATCGGGTCCCAACTGCGATTGCAGCGGGACCCGATGATGGTGTCAAGGATTACTTGGCGCCGGCGTCCTGCAGCGCCTTCCACAAGCGGGTGCCGGTGGTGTCGATGCCAGTGCCTGCCTCGTTGAGAAGGTAGACCTTGTTATCGAGAAGCTTGCCGTTGATGGCCACGCTCGGAGTTCCTTCGATACCGTCCTTGATGAAGCGGTAGTAACTGTTGGTTGCCCACTGCCGGTACTTGCCTGTCGCCACACAGGAATCGAAGGTGTCTTTCACCGCACCCGTGAGTCCGACCTTGACGCCGAGTTCGATCAGCTGCTTGTCGCTGTAACCGACACCTTCAGTCTTCGGCTGAATGCCGAAGACCGCCGAGTGGTACTCCACTGCCTTACCAGCGTCCGCCGCGCAACCGAAAGCGGCAGTCGCCCTGGTGGATGAATCCGGGTTGCCGTTCTTCAAGTTGTCGTTGCGCAGATTGGAGTCCAAGAAAGTCGCCGGCCGCCATACGACGTTGATCTTCCCCTGACGCGCCCACTCCACCAGGCGCTCGCCGTTTTGCGGCTCGAATTCACCGCAGATCGGGCATTGGAAGTCTTCGTACAAGTCGACAGTGGGCACGCCATCCTTCATTGGGAACGCGGGGATGCCGTGGTTGTCCTTCAGCGCGGCGGCGGGAGCGGCGGCGGCAGTGTCCTCACAGATGTCGCCGATGCACTGAGGCTTGGCCGGACGCGAGGTGTAGTACACGCCGATGCCGGCGATAACGGCAAGCACGACGGCCGCGCCGATGATGGTGATCATGCGCTCGCGCTTCTTTTGCGCCGCTTGCGCTTCAGCTCGAGCCTGGGCAGCGAGCTCTCGCATATCGTCCTTAGCAGCCATCATCACTCCTGTTTTCGTCGTTGTACGAACTTGTCCAGTGCGCAATTACTCGGCCTCGGCGCCGGAATTTCGCTTTCCCGATTCAGCGTTCTCAAGACTGTCGCGTGAATCCCTAAGCGCCAGTGTCAGCGCCAGTCTTGCGGGTCTCCTGCGGATGGCTCGATGGTAGCGGATTGCGCACGGTCCAACAGTGCGAGCCGCGAGCGCGGGAATCTCACCAACCACGCGCAACACAGCAGTAACCCGAAGTCACGAGCGATCTCGGACCCGTAACGGAGGTTGCGCCCTTCGGCTGTGGTCGGACCACCGGTGCCGAAGCATCCGCAGTCGATGTTGAGCCCGCGGATCCACACGCTGGCAATCCCTGCGATGAAAACTACGAAGATAAGACTCGACACCCAGGCACTGATGCGAGTGAATATGCCGATCACCAGCAGCACTCCCAACAGCATCTCCAGCAGCGGTAGCGATATGGCAATCAGCTCGATCGTCTGCTTGTCTGTGATGATCTTGTAGGCCTGGACCGAGCGGTACTGAAGATCAAATGGCTCAATCCATTTCAGGTAGCCGGCCAAGAACAACACACCACCAGCAATCAACCGGCATGCCGTTCCAACCCAAGGAATGACTGTGTCACGACGTTGACGCAATGCCGCGATCATCGATGCCATTCGTACCTCCCGATCGTCACGAGTGCTCAAGTCTGCCGTTGCCGCAATCTCTGCTTCAGCGGGCAACGCCTTCGCGCAATTCGGCGGCCAGCGCCGCCACGCGGGCCTTCGCATCCGCCGGACTGATTGCTGCATTGATCGCTCTGATAAACGCGCTGCCGACGATGACGCCATCGGCGAACTGAGCGATCTCGTGGGCTTGCGCCGCTGTCGACACGCCCAACCCCACAGCGACCGGCAATGAGGTGTGTCGGCGGGCGCGCGCAACGAGCGTCTCAGCAACGGCAGCGTCAGCTTCAGCATTGCCTGTCACACCCATCAGCGAAGCGGCGTAGACGAAGCCGTTCGCTGCGGAGGTAACCAATCCCAAACGCTCGTCTGTCGACGACGGGGCCACCAAGAACACTCGCTCCACGCCCGCA
>JBEHCB010000001.1:0-3957 GCA_041192885.1 Actinomycetota bacterium | reverse complement strand
CTGTCGATCGGTTATGGACCACTGTGGTGTTCGCATCCAATGTCTCCAACGCACGCCGGAGACCCGCGGGATTGCGAGTGAAGGCGACACCGGTGGCATCCGCCAGGCTCTCGCGGCTGCGGCTTACCGCTGCCTTCAACAAGATGGCGGCCAACGGTGCCAGGATCATCACAACCAAAGCGATGATCAATAGCAGCGGGTTGTTGTTGTCGTTGTCTCGGCGACGGCCACCACCGAACCACATGATTCGCGTGGCAAGGTCGCTCATCAAGGCGATCGCGCCGGCGGTCGTGGCAGCTACAGTTGCAACGAGCGTGTCCCGGTTTGCGATGTGCGCCATTTCGTGCGCGGTAACTCCTTGCAATTGCTCGCGATCCATGAGCTCCAAGATGCCGGTGGTGAAAGCAACCAAGCCATGTTCGGGGTCGCGGCCCGTGGCAAACGCATTAGGCGCAGGGTCTTCCATCACCGCAATGCGCGGTTTGGGCAAGCCTGATGCCAACGCCATCTCTTCCACCAAGTTATGCAATTGCGGGGCCTGTTGCTCAGTGACGATCTTTGCACCCGTTATCGCCAAAACAATCTTGTCGCTTTGGAAGTACGACCACCACGAACCTGCAACCACGATAAGCACCGCGATCGGCACGATGCCGACGCCGGTGTAGCCAAGGTAATACGCGATTCCCCACACAACGCCAGCAGTCACTGATGCCATCATCGCCAGCAGCAGCACCGTCTTGCGCTGATTGGCGGCTTGCTTGGCTCGGAAGTCCAGGGCCATCGCGGCGCTCTACTCCTTCAGATCGTGCTGACTAGGTGACAGCCGGACGCGAGTACGCGCGCGTCAGAACTTGACCTGCGGCACTTCGCGGTTGCCCGCATCCGGCACTTCGTAGAACTCTCGTGCGGTCGCGTTGGCCAATCCGGCGAAGAAGCGGCCGGGGATGACCTCGATTGCGGTATTCAACGTTCGCACCGCGTCGTTGTAGTACTGGCGGGCGAAGCCGACCTTGTTCTCGGTTGCGGCCAACTCCTCCTGCAGGGACAGGAAGTTGGCGGAAGCCTTCAAGTCGGGGTAGTTCTCAGCCACAGCCAGCAAACCGCGTAGAGCCTGGGTCAACATGCCGTCTGCCGCCGCCACTTCGTTGACGCCGTGGGCGCTGGTCGCGGCAGCGCGAGCTTGCACCACCTTCTCGAATGTCCCGCTTTCGTGCGCGGCATATCCCTTGACCGTCTCGACCAGGTTAGGGATGAGGTCGTTACGGCGCTGCAACTGCACCTCGATCTGGGCGAAAGCCTCGTCGACCGCGACCTTCTTGCGAATCAGCGAGTTGTACTGAGTGAAGAAGACAATCGCGCCGAGCACCACAATGCCGATGACGATCCACAATCCGGTATTCACAACAGACCTCCTTGACTCGGTGATACGTAACTCTAGACGCCCGCACCAGGCGATGCACTCCAACGGCAACTTCGGGCACCGAACTTGTCCGGAACGCCACTGGGTTAGGCACGCCCCGGGCAACCTATCCTGTCGTCACAGCGTGATGTCCTTGTGCGAGTGCTCGGTCTCCACCAGGCCGCTGGAGTAGCGCTCCTCGTATCGGCCGACCTTCCACACCGCCACTGACAGCAACCACGCCCCGACGAAGCTGATGACAATGAAATAGCCCAGGTTGGCGAAGTCCAGCGATGCGATGTACTTCCATGGCTGGTGGTTATCAATATCCGTGTGGTCCGCGAGCAGACCAATCACTTGCATCGAGCCCACGACGAACGCTACGAAAATCGACAAGCCCGTTGTGGTGATGTTGTAGTAGATCTTGCGCAGAGGGGAGGTGAACGCCCACGAATATGCCTTGGTCATAAAGATGCCATCCAGCGCATCCATCAACGACATGCCGGCGGCGAAAATGATCGGCAGGGCGATGATGGCCAGCGGCGGCAGGACTCCGCCAACTGTGCCGACGGCCGCGGTAGCCGACAGCGCGAGCAATGCGACTTCAGTAGCCGTATCGAAACCCAGACCAAAGAGCACACCTACGGGATAGATCTGCCATGAGTGATCGAAGCCCTTCTTAAAGAAGCCGCGGAAGATTCGGTTCATCAACCCGCGCTCATTCAGCAGGTCCTGCAGGTGCTCGTGCGAGAACTTCCCGCTCTTCGCTTGCTTCCATACCTTGATGACACCTACCAAAATCACCAAGTTCAAGATGCCCACGAGGTACAGGAAGAACGCAGACACCGATGCACCGATGGTGCCCCCCGTCTCAGCGAAGCTCTCTTGGAACTGCACTGCCTTCTTCGCAGCAAACGCGACAGCTACGCACAGTGCCATGACGATGGTGGAGTGGCCCAGGGAGAAGAACAAGCCCACGGCGAGCGGCTTTCGGCCCTTCGCCAGCATCACCCGCGTGGTGTCGTCGATCGCCGAGATGTGGTCGGCGTCAAATGCGTGCCGCAAGCCGAAGCTATATGCCAGCGCTCCCGCACCTGCGTAAACCAACACGTGCTTGCCATCGGCCAGATTGTGATACTGCGGCTGTCCGTTGTAATAGGCAAACAAACCCCAGCCGACAACATGCAACAGCACGACTGTGCCCAGCACCCCGAACAAGGCTGGCAATTCCTGCCGGCTGAAGCGCAGATGTTGCGCTAGCGAGGCCTTGGGCTGAGCGACAGCGTTAGGGGTCACACGCGACACTCTATTGCGAATGTTTCGCAAGTTCCACGCATGTACGGAACTCGGCCACTTTGCGAGTGGAAACGAACTGGTGGCACAGGAGTTCTCTGCAGATCACAGTCGGATGAGGCTGGACGTGAAATCAGTTACCGCGTGCGAGGGAATCGCGAAGGGCCATCACGTCCAAATAGCGGTACCGCCGGTGGCCACCGGGTGTGAAAATCGCTTTCAACACCCCTCGGTCGCTCCAGCGAGACACAGTTCGCGGATCAACGCCGAACAATGACGCTACCTCGGCTGGGGTGAGCAGCTTGCCCTCGGCGATGTCCCGCTCGCCACCTTGGACGGGCAGATCTATGCCGGCAGTAAGCGAGACGGCGCTCGGCGAGACGCCGGCGCCACCCTCGATGCTCATTGACGGCGAGGTCGCAGCAGCTGCGCTAGGGGTGGCTGCAACGACGCCGATGGCACCGTTGGACGGTGGCGATCCAGGCGAATGAGGCGTGCCGGGCTGCTCCACATGGCTAAAGGTACGCGCCTGTGCTGAAAGCACAAGAGCCCCTTAGCCCTGAATAAGCGCCTCACTGCCAGAGCACTCGTAGGCGGAAAACCCGTCCGCGACCGGCCAGGGTGCACAAGTCCTCAGGTCCGATGCGCGGGCTCCCGACGGCGAGGTAAGGTAACGCCTCGTTACCTGAGAAGGCGCCAGCGGCGGGCCGAATATCTGCCTTGCAGCCCGTGACGCGACAGCGCCGCCGATCGACATCGCAAAGAGGGGGTCGAGCCATGGGGCGCGGCCGAGCGAAAGCCAAGCAGACCAAGGTCGCCAGGGCGCTGAAGTACGGCGGCCCGGAGACCGATTTCGAGCGCTTACAGCGTGAGTTGGCCGGGAATGCCGACTCTGCTGAAGTTGCGGGCGACGAGGTCGATGACGACGATGAAGATGAGTCGGATGACCCGTACGCGAAGTATTACGAGGAAGACGAGAGCGACGAGCCCCAGCAGCACTCAGCCTGAGTGAGCTCCAAGCACACGCACTGATCCGCCGCGGCCCCCCTTGGCTGGTGCATCTGATGCGTCATCAACTTCGCGGGCGCGCACCGTTCCGCATGCCCAGGCATCCACACCGCGCGAGTTCAGCTCGGCGACGCACGCATCAGCAGCTGATGCAGCGACAACAGCCACCATGCCCAAACCCAAGTTGAAAGTCTGCTCCATGTCAGCAGCCCCGACATTGCCGCAGTGAGCGATCAAATCGAACACCGGTTGCGGCT